>CAZTVJ010000464.1:0-4412 GCA_964616935.1 uncultured Acidimicrobiales bacterium
GTCGAGCGCCTCGTGGAGGAGTGGGCGGCGTACAACCAGCGCAGCGTGGACCGCATCGCCCGGGTGTTCGCCGACATCCGCTCGGGCGGGGCGTACGACCTGACGACGCTTTCCGTCGCCCAGCGCCAGCTGCGCAACCTGGTTCTGGCCAGCAGCCCCGTGCGCTGACCTTGGCCGGCGGTCGAGTCACACCGGGTCGCCGCCGGACCCGCTCTGCCACGCCCCCCGGCCGAAGACCCGCACCGCGGCATACGCGAGTCGGCGCCGCCACGGCGCGACACCCTCCTGCTCCATGATCCGGCGGAACAGCTCGTCCGCCTCTCGGCGGGTGTAGGTGCGGGGCGGCTCGATCGACCCGGGAGGGGGGTCGCCGCCGTAGGCATAGAGGAAGTCGTGCAACAGCGGCGCGACGATCGACAGCTCGAACGGCGAGATCAACCACCAGAGCGACCGGGGCACCGACGACAGGTCGAACTGGAAGCCGGCGGGCACCGTGATGCGGTGGTCGCCGTCGACGTAGGTGTAGTCCTCCTCCAGTCGCCACTCGCGGCCGCCGACGAACGTGAGCACCGGCGAGGGCAGCTTCGATGCCGCCACCTCCACGTGCTCGTTGGCCACATCGGTCATGGCGTCCTTCATCGCGTCACCTCCGAGCGTCGGGCGGTTGATGCTTGCGACCTTCCCCCATCCTCGGCTCCCGGGTGACCGAGAGCAAGCGCTACGCGGCCCGCACGGCGCGGTGATCGAGCAGGTGCGGGTGGCAGTCGAGGAAGGCCTCGAACGTGGTGGCGCTCGGGCTGCGGCGGGCGGCCACGGCCACGGCGAGGGTCCATCGGGCCGTCAGCCCGTGATCGGGTGTGCCGCCCTGGGGACGCACCCTGCGACCGATGGCGTCGCACATCCGGGCTGTCGCCTCGTCGACCGGGAAGCGACGGCAGAGCAGCCAGGCGAGGTGCAGGTTGGCCACGTGCCCGCACGGCTCGAGGCCGTCGCTCACCCGGCGGAGGAAGTCGTCATCGGTCATGCTCGCCGTTCGTCGGCGACTGCCCGGACGGATCAGGTCTCGCTCGGGCCGACCAACGCTCAGGCGGCCCGGTAGACCTCGGGGCGGGGGAAGAGGTGGCCGGTGCCGAAGGGCGGGCGGAACGGACGCCACTGCCCTTCCGGCAGCGCGAGCCGGTCGCCGAGAGCGACGAGCACGGCCGGGTTCCACCCGAGCCCGCTGTGGCTGCCCCGCACCTCGATGTTCTCGCGCTGATCGCCCACTCGCTCGATGCACGTGTACCACTTCACGACACCGTCGGTACGGGTGTAGATGGCCGTCGACGGCATGGCCAGCGTGGGCTTGGTGTCCTCCTGCTGGTAGAGCGCGTCGAGGTCGGCCCGGGAGAAGCGGTGCTCCATGGCCTTCCACAGGCCCTCGGCACCGGAGTGGTCGCCTTCCACCATGCGGAACGGGCTGCCCAGGGTGATGACCTGGCGCACGGCCTCGGGCCGCTGGCGGGCCAGTGCTCGGGCGTAGATGCCACCGAGGCTCCAGCCGATGATGGTCATCGTCCGCTGATGGCGCTCGACGACCTCGTCGAGGCGGTCCTCCAGCCCATGCAGCACGCGCTTGGTGGGACCGAGGTTGCTCCCCAGGTGCCAGCCGTGGGTCCAGTAGCCCTGGCCCCGCAGGAACCATCGCAGCGGGACGGTGGAACGGTCGTCGGCCGTGAAGCCGGGCAGCACGAGGACGGGATGTCGATCGCCCCGGCCGAGTGCTCGTAAAACCGGGGATGCGGCCATGAAGGCGCTGAACTCGAACAGGGCTCGGCTCTCGAGGACCCTCAGCATGGGCCCAGGGGCGTCGACCGGCGGTCGGCTGCTCACGAACCTGACGTTACCGGAGGTCCGACAGATCACCGTCATCCGGCGACCGGTCCGTGGACCGGCCCTTCGGTAGCCTTCCGGGGTGACTGATCCGCCCGTGCGCGTGCGCTTCGCCCCTTCTCCCACGGGCTACTTCCACGTGGGCAGCGCCCGCACCGCGCTGTACAACTGGATCTTCGCTCGCCAGCACGGCGGCACGTTCCTGCTGCGCATCGAGGACACCGACGCCGAACGGAACCGTCCCGAGTGGACCGAGGGCATCTTCGATGCCATGCGCTGGATCGGCGCCGAGTGGGATGGCGAGCCCATCTTCCAGTCCGCCCGGATCGGGCGGCACCGGGCCGCGGCTGGCCAGCTCTACGACGCCGGCCAGGCCTACTACTGCGACTGCACCCGTGAGCTGATCGACCAGCGCACGAAGGGCCGACCGGGCTACGACGGGTTCTGTCGCGACCGCGGGCTCGGGCCGGGTGAGGGTAGGGCGCTGAGGTTCCGGACGCCACGAGAGGGCTCCACCACGGTCGTGGACCTCATCCGGGGCGAGCCGACGTTCGAGCACCACACCATCGAGGACTTCGTGGTGCAGCGGGGCAACGGCACACCCATGTTCATCCTGGCCAACGTGGTCGACGACATGGACATGGCCATCAGCCATGTCATCCGGGGCGAGGAGCACCTCTCCAACACACCCAAGGCCCTGCTGCTGTGGGGCGCGCTCGGGGTCGGGGCTCCGCCCATCTGGGCCCACGTGCCGGTGCTGGTGAACGACAAGCGCCAGAAGCTCTCCAAGCGCCGGGACAAGGTGGCGCTGGAGGACTATCGAGCCGAGGGCTACCTGGCCGACGCCATGCGCAACTACCTCATGCTCCTGGGCTGGGCCCCGCTGGGCGACGACGAGATCGTCCCGTGGTCGTTGATCGTGGAGCAGTTCCGGCTCGAAGACGTGGTGGCGTCCCCGGCCTTCTTCGACGTGAAGAAGCTGGCCGCGTTCAATGGTGACTACATCCGCATGCTCACCGTCGATCAGTTCGTCGCCGCCACCCGACCATGGCTCGGCGAGCTCTCGCCCGGGGGCTTCGAGCAGTTCGTCGCGCTGGCGCCCCTCGTGCAGGAACGGGTGCGGCTGTTGTCGGAGGTTCCGTCGTACGTCGACTTCTTCGATGCCGTGCCCGACGTGCCCGACGACTTCGCCAAGGCCACGAAGGAGTCCTGGGCCGCCGAGGTCATCGACGAGGTGTCGGCCGCGTACACGTCGGTCGACTGGAAGGCCGACGACCTGAAGGCCGCGCTCGTCGCGGTGGCGGACGTGCGCGGTCTGAAGCTCGCCAAGGCCCAGGCGCCGGTGCGCGTCGCCGTCACTGGGCGCACCGTCGGCCCGCCCTTGTTCGAGGCGCTCGAGCTGCTCGGGCGCGAGCCAACCTTGGCCCGGCTGCGTGCTGCCCGCGCCCGGCTCTGACGACACGGTCGTCGGGCCGGCGGGCGGCGAGGCCACCCAGGCCACCCCGCCGACACCTCGCCGACGCCGCCGGGGGCGGTGGGTCGCTGCCGGCGTGCTCGGTGCCATCGCGCTCGCGATCGCTTACTTCCTCGTGACGCTCTACCAGGTGTGGTCGACGGGCAACGCCGATCAGGCTCGTCCGGTGGATGCCATCGTCGTCATGGGGGCGGCGCAGTACGACGGCCGGCCGGCGCCGGTGCTGGCCAGCCGGCTCGACCACGCGCTCGACCTGTACCGTCAAGGCTTGGCCGACACGATCGTCGTCACCGGAGGCAAGCAGCCACTCGATCGCTTCACCGAGGCGGCCGCATCCGCCCAATATCTGGAGCGTCGCGGCGTGCCCGAGTCCGCCATCGTGCAGGAGACAGCGGGCCGGTCGTCGTACGACTCGTTGCGCGGGGCCGCCCGGCTGCTGGCGGCCCAGGGCAAGCGGCGGGTGCTCCTCGTGTCCGATCCATACCACTCGTTGCGGATCAAGGGCATCGCCGAGGAGGTCGGCCTGGACGCCCTCACCTCGCCCACCCGCACCAGCCCGATCACCGGGATGGCGGCCTTTCGCCGCATGGTGAAGGAGGCCGCGGGCGTCTCGCTCGCACGAGCCATCGGCTACGAACGACTCAAGGAGCTGACCGGCTGAGCAGATGTCGCGGTGCGGCTCGGGCCTGTCGGCGGCTAACCTTCCACCGCCCTTCGGGGGTGGTGTAATAGGTAACACAGCAGGTTCTGGTCCTGCCTTTGGGGGTTCGAGTCCTCCCCCCCGAGCGAGGTTGTGCGAACGAAGGCCCAGGTCACAGACCTGGGCCTTCGGCGGGAGATGGCACGAAACGCCACTCTGGTCACGAGCTGGTCACAAACGCGCTGGGCGGGACACGCGATGCGACACGGGACACCCGCTGGCGGGACTACTGCGGACCGCGCCGAGCTGGGCGGGTGCGATGGGACCTACGGTCGGCAGGTGGTTGCTACGTCGTCGAGGCTGCTTTGCGCTGTTCGTACTCGACGAGGGCTGACTCGCGCACGTACACCAAGCCGTCGGCGCCCT
>CAZTVJ010000465.1:0-8701 GCA_964616935.1 uncultured Acidimicrobiales bacterium
CAGCTCGGCTTGCTCGGTGCCCTCGAACCGCTTGGCCTGGTCGTCGTTCAGCACCCCGCCGAGCACGGCAGCGATGACGAGGCCACCGATGCCGACGAGCAGCGGGAACAACAGGAGCACCACGACGATGGCAACGGCACCGGCCACAGCGGCACCCTAGTGCCAGCCAGCTCAGGCCAGAGCGCCCCGGGCTGCCGCGATGTGCTTCGCGGTGTCGGTGTAGTGGCGGAGCCGCACGACCTTGCCCTCGTCGTCGAAGCTCCACAGGTGGATCTCTTCGTCGCGGTAGTGGCCACCGTTGGGCATGTTCGCCTCGATGACGATCTCGGCGGCGACCTTGGCGCCCCCGTCCAGGATGGACAGCACCTGGAAGTCGACGACCTCGAAGCCGGCGATGATGCCGAAGAACTCCGCGACGCCCGCCTTGCCGTGGCGGGCCATGAGATGGTCCACGCCGGCCTTCTGCGCGCTGTTGTCGTCCCACGCCTCCCAGGCCACGTCGTCGGCCACCAGCTCCAAGATGGCGGGCACGTCGCCGCGCCCGAAGGCCTCGTAGATGGTCTGCACGGACTCGAGGTTGCCGCTCATGTCGGGCTCCTTCCCCTCACCGGTGTAGTGCGGTACGAATCATTCGTTGCGAACTATCATGAGGGATCACCCGGAGGTTGGGAAGTGGCTGAGCAGAGCATCCGATCCAGCTCGTACGCGGTCCTGCTGCTCGTTGCTCTGCGCGGGCCGTCGTCGCCGTACGACCTGAAGCGGGCGGTGAGCCACATCGCCAGCCAGTTCTGGGCGGTGCCCCACACGCAGGTGTACCAGGAGACGCGCCGGCTGGCTGCCGAGGGGTTGCTGGCCGTGAGCATCGCCGAGGGCGGTCGCCGGCGCCAGACCTACACGCTGACCGAGGCGGGCCGAGACGCGCTGCAGTCGTGGTTGGCCGAGCCCGCAGCAACGGGCATGGAGATCCGAGACGAGGCCCAGCTCAAGCTGATGGGCACGGAGCTGAGCAACCGCGGCGCGGTGCAACGTCTCGCCCGTGAGCAGGCCGCTCAGTACCGCGAACGACTCGAAACGCTGGAGAAGGTGGCGGCTACGCAAGCCGGGCGTGAGCTCCGACTGCTGGCCGTACCCTTCGGCCTCGCCATCTACCGGGCCGCGCTCGACTTCTGGACGGGGTTGGCCGACGACCCGCCCGGACCCGACGATCAGGCAGGCTTGTAGGCCCAGGCCTCGATCTCGACGAGACCGCCGTTGGGCAGCGCCGCCACGCCGATGGTGGAGCGGGCGGGCCGGTGGTCGCCGAAGCCCTCCACATAGGTTTCGTTGAAGGCCGCGAAGTCGCCCATGTCCTGCAGGAAGCACAGGGTCTTGGCGACATCGGTGAGCGCAGCCCCGACGGTGGCGAGCTGGGAGGCCAGGTTGGCCACGGCCTGGCGCGTCTGCGCCTGCACGCCACCTTCGACCAGCACACCGTCGACAGCACCCAGCTGGCCGGAGACGATGATCCAGTCACCGGCGCGGACAACAGGGGTGTAGGGGCCGACAGGCTTGGTCATGGGCGGCGACGATAGTCCGCCGAAGGCACGGACGGGCTCGGGCTCGACCCGGTCAGTGCCGCCGTGGGAACGTGGACGTCAGCGTCGGCGCTGGTAGGGCCACGCCTCGGGGAAGCCGGCGTGACGCCAGGCGGCCGCAGCGACCGCGGCGAACACGGCGTCGGACCCGTTGACCGGCTCGCCGTCGTCGGCGTCGATCACCACCTCGACGCGCGGCATGTCGACGGCGCGCAGGATGCCGAAGGAGCGGATGGTGAGGTCGTGCGGCTGGCCGCGGGCGTCGACGGCGATGCCCTCCGAACGGACCCAACCGAGGGCCATGTGCGTCGCTCCGATGCAGTACGAGCGCAGCACGACGTCGTCCATCGGCCGACCGCAGCGCACCTGCACCCGCACCGCGTCGCCGCTGATGACGGCTGACGCGACGGCGCCATTCGGTGCCCGCACCTCGTCCATCGTGCCGAGCGACGCCAGGAGCACGGCCGCCTCGGCCCATCCCGCGGCCCGGATCGCGATCGACGTGGGCGGGCCGGCGACGTCGACCTCCTCGACGACCAGCCCGGGTGCCACCGCCCGCATCGCGTCGGCGATGCCCGCGGTGCTCGCCACCCGCACCATGCCCGTACCATCGGGCCGCACGCCAGCGGCGAGGGGTGGCCGCTTGGGTCCGAGGCGCACGAGGTCCTCCCGGCTGGCCAGCACCCGCACGACCCGGCTGTGCTCGTCGGCCAGGCGGCGGGCAGCCGCGGGCAACGGGCTGGTGGCCTTCCCGCCGAACGCTCCGCCGTTGGCGAGCGGTGTCGCCGGCTCGCCGCCCGGCTCGCACCAGGACGCATCCGGCTCCAGGTAGCCCGGTTCCACCCAGGTCGTGCGCAGGGTGCGGGCCCAGTCGCCTGCCGGCACGTCGATCGGCCACGTGAGCGCCGCGGTCGTGCGCCGCCCCGGCACCTTCGCTGCGATTGCGCGTGCTTCGGTGAGGGTCTCGCCCACCACCCATGCATCGTCCGGCCCGAGGACGGCGACCAGGGCGCCGGGCGGCGCGGTGTCATCGGCAAATCCGCCTTGGCCCAAGGTGATCGCCGGGCCGACGGCCTGCGGCACCCCTCCCTCCAGAGTGGCGCGCCGGGCGGCGGCGTCGAGATCGCGAGGGCGCGGCTTGTCACCGAACCCGTCGTACGCCTCTTCGATCGTCTGCCACCCGGTGCATCGGCACAGGTGGGCGAGAAGGGCCTGGCCGACGGCGGCCCGCTCGCCACCTGCCGCTACCCCCTTGGCCCGCAGCGCCGCCAGACGCACCACGATCCCTGGGGTGCAGAATCCGCACTGGCTCGCCCCGGTGGCACAGAAGCTCTCGGCCCAAGCGACACGCTCCGCCGCCGGCAAGCCGTCGACCGTCGTGATCCGCCGGCCGGCGACGCGCCGGGCCGGCGTGACGCAGGCGACGCGCGGCGCGCCATCGACGAGCACGGTGCAACAGCCACACTGGCCCTGGGGGCTGCAGCCGTCCTTCGCCGATCGCACCCCGAGGTGGTGGCGCAGCGCGTCGAGCAACGAAGCGCCGTCGTCGGGCACCTCCACGGACGCGCCGTCGAGCTCGAAGCCGATGCCACCTGCCATGACACCGACGATAGGTTCGCCTGTCGTGAGCGGCATGTCCCGACGAACCTTCCTCGCCGCCGGGACCGGCCTCGTCCTCGCCGCGGCGTGCGGAGACGGTGGCGACCGCGGGGGTGGCAAGGCGACGACGACAGCCGGCGCCCAAGGCGGCGCGACGGGCTCCACCGTGCTCGTGCGGTTCTTCAGCGACGGCGTGCAGGCGGCCGGTCTGGCGCAGCGACTCACCTTCGGCCTCGGCAACGCCGACGGAGTCCTGGCCACGGGTGGGCCCGACGAGCTGGTGTTCACCGTGGTCGACGACGCCGGCCGCGTCGTGACCGAGCAGACCGTGGCGCGCCATGCCGAGGGTCTTCCGCGCCCGTACTGGCCGCTGCGGCTGCAGATCGCCGAGCCCGGGCTCTACACGGCCAAGGTGAACCTTGACGACGGCGAGGCGACGGCAGCGTTCAGCGTCACGCCGCCGGGCGAGATCCTGGTGCCGAAGCCGGGTGACCGCCTTGTCGCCGTCGACACCCCGACCACCGCCGATGCCAGGGGCGTGACGCCGATCTGCACCCGGGATCCGGCTTGCCCACTCCACGACATCACGCTCACCGCAGCCATGGCCGAGAAGGTGCCGATCGCCCTGCTCATCGGCACCCCGGCGTATTGCCAGACCGGGACGTGCGGTCCGGTGCTCGACATCCTGCTGGCCCAACGCCAGCAGTTCCCCGCCGTGAGGATGGTGCACGCCGAGATCTACGTCGATCCGCAGAAGGCGCTCAGCAGCGCGGACACGACGGTGCAGGGGGCATCACTCGGCGCGACGACCGAAGCCGTGAACGCCTACCAACTGCCCTTCGAACCCGCCCTGTTCCTCGCGAGGAGCGATGGAACGATCACCGAGCGCCTCGACATCATCTACGACGGCGCTGAGCTGCGGGCGGCGATGGCCGCGCTGAGCTGAGCATCTGGGCTCACCTGAGCATCCGGGCTCAGCTGAAGCTCTGGCCGCACCCGCAGGACTTGGTGGCGTTCGGGTTGTTGATGCTGAACCCGGCCTGCTGCAGCCCGTCCTTGTAGTCGAGCGTGGCGCCGGTGAGCAGCTGCGCGGACGACGGATCGACGATGACCCGCACGCCGGAGTACTCGGTGAGCTGGTCGTCGCCCGCGACGTCGCTGTCGAAGAACATCTCGTAGGCGAAGCCCGAGCATCCGCCAGGACGGACCGCGACACGGAGCGCCAGCGCGGGGTCGCCCTCGGCGTCCAGGAGCTCTTTCACCTTGCTGGCTGCGGTATCGGTGAGCGTGATCACGTCCGGGATCCTCCTGGATGCGAGGGTACGAAACAAGGCTATCGGCTGGAGATCGTGACCTGACAAGGTTCGCGGTGCACGAGTGGGTGGAAGTCGTCGACCTCGCCGCCCCCGACGCCTTCGACGAAGCCCTCGACCATGCCTCGGTGCAAGGAGCAGACCAGCTCGGGGTAGGCCTCGGCCAGCTCACGGAAGGGGCAATGCGCAAAGGCGACGACCGCGGTCTCACCGTCGTCGGAACCGTCGACCGCAGGGTCGAACCCGAGCCCGTCGAGCTCGGCGACCAGCGCCTCGAGGCACGATGCCGCGTTCGTGTGCAGTGCGGCACCGTCGCGTCCCTGCTCACGCCCCACCTCGGCGGCGTCGTCGCCCGACGCACCGACGGATTCGGCCAGGCGGACGAGCATGCGGGCCAACATCGGGAACGTCGGTGGCTCGAGGCCGAGCGACGGCGCGGTGGCGGCAGGCCAGTAGAGGTGCTGGGGGCGCCCCACGCCGGAGCGGACCTCCGTGCGCACCTCCAGCAGGCCGACCTCCCGCATGCGCTCGAGGTGAGGCCGGACGGTGTTCGGATGCAGGCCCAGTGCATCGGCGACGTCGCCGGTGGCCAGGGGCCGCGGGGAGCGGGCCAGCTCCAGGTAGATGGCGTAGCGCGTGTTGTCGCCGAGCGCCTTCAGAACGTCGAGGCGGGAGGCGTCGTCGGGCACAGGTGGAGTTTACACGGGACGGACCGGTAAAATCATGGGCGTGCCCCGCACCTTCGCTCCGCCGACGTCCGAGGAGGTCCTCCAGCTGCTCCGCGGCGTCATGGACCCCGAGCTGGGCGGGAACATCGTCGAGCTCGGCATGGCCACGGGCGCCGAGGTCAGCGCCGATGGCGACGTCACGATCGGCGTCAAGCTCACCATCGGCGGGTGCCCGCTGCGGGCCCAGATCAAGAAGGACGTGGAGACCCGCATCGCCACCCATCCCGGCGTGCGCTCCGTGCGCATCGAGTGGGGCGAGATGACGAGCGAGGAGCGCAGCGAAGTGATGCTCAAGGCCCGGTGGGCGGCGCGCGAGCACGCCCCCGACACCGAGGTGCCGGCCACGGCTCGCGTCCTCGCCATCGCGTCGGGCAAGGGCGGCGTCGGCAAGAGCTCGGTCACGGTCAACCTGGCTGCCGCCATCGCCTCGGCGGGGTACACGGTCGGCGTGCTCGATGCCGACATCTGGGGCTTCTCCGTCCCGCGCATGCTCGGGGTCGAAGGTCGCCTGGCGGGCGCCAAGGCGCACGACGGGCGCAGCCAGATCGTCCCCAACGAGAAGCGTGTCGGCACCGGCCTGTTGAAGGTGGTGTCCACCGGGCTGCTCGTGGAGGACGAGGGCACCGCGCTCATGTGGCGCGGCCTCATGCTCACCAAGGCGGTCGAGCAGTTCCTGCGCGACGTGCGGTGGGGCGAGCTCGACTACCTGCTGATCGACATGCCGCCAGGCACCGGCGACGTCCAGATGGGCCTGGCGCGCATGATGCCCCGAACCGACCTCATCATCGTGACCACTCCGGCCCTCGCGGCGCAGAAGGTGGCCATCCGGGCGGCCGACATGGCTCGACGCAGCTTCCTGCGCGTGGCCGGCGTCATCGAGAACATGAGCGCCTTCACCTGTGAGCACGGCACGACCTACGCGCTGTTCGGCGAGGGCGGCGGGGCCACGCTGGCCGAGGAGATCGGCTCCGAGCTGCTGGGCCAGGTGCCGCTGGAGGCAGCGGTCGCCGCCGGTGGCGATGCCGGGGTGCCCGTCTCGCTCGACGGCACCGGTCCAGCCGCCGAGGCGTTCCGGGCCATCGCCACCAAGATCGTCACCGAGACCGTCCCGCCCGTGGAGATGGCCGGCTGCAGTGCTCGGCTCCTCGACGCGGTCGAGCTGCTGCTCGGCCCGAAGCCGGAGCGCGCGTCGAAGGGCTGACCCGGTTGACCTCGTGGCCGGTGACCATGAGAATGACCATATGACCCGTCAGATGACCGCTACCGAGGTCAAGGCCAAGATCCTCGCCCTGCTCGACGACGTCGCGGCCGGTGACGAGATCGAGGTCACCAAGCACGGGCGCACCGTGGCACGCATCGTCGCCGCCACCGGGCCCTCGGCGCTCAAGGGGCGCTTCGCCGACGTGGCCCTGAGCGTTGCGGAGGACGAGGATCTCTTCACCACGGGAGCATCCTGGGACGTCGGTTGACCACCGTCCTGCTCGACACCCACGTCGTCCAGTGGTGGTCGGCCCAACCCAAGTTGATCAGTCGGCCGGCGACCAGGGCGATCGAGGGTGCCGACGAGCTGGCGGTCGCCGCGATCACGTGGTTCGAGCTCGCCTGGCTCGCCCAGCATCAGCGGATCATCGTCTCGATCCCGGTCCGCTCGTGGCTGGAGCAGCTCAGCGCCAGCGTGCGCACCGTGGGGATCACGCCGGCCATCGCTGCGTCTGCGGTGGCATTGCCATCGACGTTCCCCAACGACCCCGCTGACCGACTCATCTACGCCACAGCGGTCGAGCACGGGTGGCAGCTCGTCACCAAGGATGGACGGCTCCGACGTCACCGGCACCCGAGGCCGATGACCGTCTGGTAGCGCGGTCGATCAGAGGCTGTACGCGCGCGGGTGGCGGGGCTCGTAGAGCATGATCTCGCCGGCAGGATTCGCGTGCTCGGCGTAGGGCCAGCCCAAGAGGTCACGCAGGAACGTGCGGGTGGCCGGGTCGTCGGAGCACAGGAGCGTGTGGACAGCCGTGATCACACGCGGAGGCTACGCCGCGACCGGATCGGGTGCCTCGAAGCCCAGACCGGCAGCCGGTAGCGTGCGCGGCACTGCACCGAGGGGAGCGACATGAGTGACAGCACCGGCGGATCGCCCTGGGCCGACGACGTACCACCCACGATCCAGCAGCCCGGTGTGCCGTCGGCCCCGCCGCCCACGCCGCCCGGCGGCCAACCACCCACCGGTGGCGGCGGGGTTCCGCCAGCCGGAGGCGTGCCACCTGGCGGGCCTGGGGATCCGCCCGTCTACCCGCCGGCCAAGGGTGAGCCCCCGAAGCCGGCGTGGTACAAGCAGCCGTGGCCCTACGCCATCGGCGCGGCCGTCATCCTCCTCGGCTCGGTGATCACGTTCTTCGCGGTGCGTGACGACGAGAGCGGCAGCACTGCCCCTACGACGTTGCCGACGACGATCGTCGCCACCACCGTGGGGCCGACCACGGTCGCGCCCACCACCCTCGCCCCGACGACGGTGGCGCCCACCACCACGGTGCCGGCGACCACGACGACGGTCGCGCCCACCACCACCGAGGCCACGACCACGACGGCACCACCACCGACCACCACCACGCTGCCGCCCTTCACCGACGGCACCCGGCCGGTCGGCACGGGCGCGGGCGATGTCCGGCCGGGCCGCTACGTCGCCCCGACCGGCACCGGCAGCGACTGCACATGGCAGCGCCTGTCATCGCAAACAGGGCCCGGCAACGTGCTCGGTGAGGGCGCTCTGAAGGGGGCCGGCCAAGCCATCGCCGAGGTCGTGGCCAGCGACAAGTTCTTCACGTCCGCCGGGTGCGGCACCTGGACCGGGTACGAGCCGCCCGCCAAGCTCCTCACGTCCATCCAGGACGGGCAGTTCGTCGTGGGGGCCGAGGGAACCGGCGAGATCGCGGCCGGTGGTTGGAAGACCGCGGGAGGGGCCGACTGCACGTGGGCCCGCCTCAAGGCCTTCACGGGTGACGCCGACGACGTGATCGCCTCCGGCACGGCCGACCAGGCGACCACGGTGCAGCTCGCCCCGACCGACGTCGGCTTCAGCTCGAGCGGCTGCGACAGCGGCTGGACGCCGGCATAGCTGAGGCCTAGCTGGGGCGGAGACCGGGCTACAGCCCGGTGCCGGAGGCGTCGAAGTCGGGGTCGCCGGGGAGCACGACGCGCACCTTGCCGTCGGCGTCGACGGCCAACCTCGGTTCGATCGGCGGCGGCGGGGGCAGGGCGGCGGCCGCGACCAGGACGTCGGCGGCGCGATCGTGCGGGGCCAGGAACGACAGGTTCGCCAAGGTCGGTGTGATCATCCCCAGCTCGCCGCGCTCGAAGGCGGCCAGCGCTGCGACCGGGTTGATCCACCGGCTCTCGATGGTCTCGCCGTCGTCGTGCAGCGGTTCCTGCGCGGCGGGGGCGCGGGCGACGAAGAAGCGGGTGTCGAAGCGGCGGGGCTCCCCCAGCG
>CAZTVJ010000466.1:0-8320 GCA_964616935.1 uncultured Acidimicrobiales bacterium
GGCGCCTTCTTGGCGGGGGCCTTCTTGGCGGGGGCCTTCTTGGCCGGGGCCTTCTTGGCCGGGGCCTTCTTGGCCGGCGCCTTCTTGGCCGGCGCCTTCTTGGCCGGCGCCTTCTTGGCCGGGGCCTTCTTGGCCGGGGCCTTCTTGGCCGGGGCCTTCTTGGCCGGCGCCTTCTTGGCCGGCGCCTTCTTCGTCACGACGGCCCCCTTCTCGGTGATCACCCCCAGCTCACCCAGCACGCGCACGACCTGGCTGCGGATCACCTCGTTCATCCGCTCGGCGTTCTCCTTCGAACGATCCATCAGGTCTTGCACGTTGCGCTGGTATTCGTCGGTGCGGACCTGGCCCTCGCGTACGAGCTCGTTCACCAGGCCCTCGGCCCGCTCCCGGGTCATCTGGGTGAAGCTCAACCCAGCGTCGACGAGGTTCTTGAGGACATCCATGGAAGACACCCCGACAGGTTATCCCGGCGCGGTCACCGTCAGCGCGGACGCCGACACGCCCGGTGGGGTGTACGCCCGCGTGAGCGGGTCAGGCCCCAAGCAGCCCGGCCATCTGAGCAAGATCGTCGGCCACCAGGTCGGGCGCAGGCTCGACCGGGAGGTCAGCGCTGGTGGTGACCCCGGAGAGCACCAGCCCGAAGCGGCCCCCGAGGGGACCCGCGAACCGACCATCGGTGTCAGCCCGGTCCCCCACCATGACCACGTCGTCGTCCGGGCCGAGGATGGATCGCACCAGCGCCGCCATGACGGGATACGGCTTGCCCGCCACCTCCGGCGCGCAGCCCGCTGCCGTGGCGACGGCGGCCACGATGGCACCGTTGCCGGGCTCGAGCCCATGCGGCGTGGGAAAGGTGCTGTCGTCGTTGGTGGCCACGAACCGAGCCCCGCGGCGCACGGCCGCCGCGGCCTCGGCCAGCTTCGCGAAGGTGAAGTCGGCGTCGCGGCCCACGATCACGACCTCGGCGTCCGCGCCGGCGACGAGCACGGCGCCGCTGGCGGCGAGTGCTTCGACCACGCCTGGGCCGCCGATCATGTGCACCCGCTGACCGGGCTCGACCAGTGACGCCGCTGCGCCTGCCGAGGTCACGACGTCCCCGGTGGCCGGCACCCCCATCGCGTCCAGCTTGTGCTCGATCTGTGCCACTCGGCTGGCCGAGTTGTTCGTCACGAACAGCACCCGGTGACCGGCGCGCCGCAGCCGGGCCACGGCCTCGGCCGCACCCGGGATCGGCACCGGGCCGAGCCAGATCACGCCGTCGAGGTCGCACACGATCGCCACCCGCCGATCCTCCCACGGTCCCCACCCGCCCCGGTGTGCCAACCTGAACCCGTGGCTCGCTTCCAACCGTTCCGCGGCGTCCGGTACAACCCCGAGCGAGTCGAGCTGGGTCTCGTGACCGCGCCTCCCTATGACGTCCAGTCCGAAGCCGATCGCGAGCAGCTGGCCGAGCGTGACCGACACAACATCGTCCGCATCGACGTACCGCTGGAGCGCCACGGACCAGGGCGCTACGACGCCGCCGCCGCCACGCTCGAGCAATGGCTGGACGAAGGCATCCTCATCACGGAGGACGAGCCGTGCTTCTACCTCGAGCGCATGGGCTACACCGACGAGGCAAGCATCGACCATGTGACGGTCGGCGTCCTCGGGGCGCTCGAGGTCGTCGACCCCGACAAGGGCGAGGTTCTTCCCCACGAGCAGACCACACCGAAGGCTCGCACCGACCGCCTCGACCTCACTCGTTCGACGCACGCCAACCTGTCGGCGGTCTGGGGCCTCTCCCTCGCCGGCGGCCTGGGCGCGCTCCTCACGGAGCCGGGCGAGTGGCTGGGCGAGCTGGTCGATGACGGTGGCGTCCGGCACACCCTCGAGCGCGTGGACGACCCGGTGCGGATCGGCGCGATCGAAGCGGCCGTGGGCGCCGCGCCCGTCGTGATCGCCGACGGCCATCACCGCTACGAGGTGGCGCGCACGTATCGAGCCGAGCGCCGGGCCGCAACGGGCGGTGAAGGCGGCCCCTGGGACATGACCCTCGCGTTCGTGGTCGAGCTGGCCGAGGACCAGCTGGTGGTCCAGGCCATCCACCGGTTGATCACCGGTCTGCCCGCCGACGTCGATCTCGAAGCGGCGCTGTCGCCGTTCTTCGAGATCGGCGGTGCCGAGCCGGTAACACCGCTCATCACCCGTCGCCTCCTCGACGCCGGTGCCCTCTGCCTGATCGGCTCCGATGGGCTCGGTCGGCTCCTAAGACCCCGGCCCGATGCGTTTGTTGGCGTCCGCGCCTTGGACGCCGCCCGTCTCGATCGGGCCCTCCAGGACGTGCCCGCCACGGTCATCTACCAGCACGGCGTCGACAACGTCGTGAGCGCTGTCGTAGATGGTCGCGCCGCCTACGGCGTGCTGCTGCGCCCGGTCTCGATCGACGCGATCGCCGACGACGCCAACGCTGGCGCGCTGATGCCGCCGAAGTCGACGTTCTTCGCGCCGAAGCCGAAGACCGGCCTCGTGCTGCGGTCCCTCAGGCCCTGATCGCGATCGCGCGGATCGGAGATCGCGTCGGGATCGTCAGTCGACGACCCAGGTCCCGTTGGAGCGCAGGAGGGCGCCGAGGTCGCCCGGGCCCTTTTGCTGCGAGGCGGCCAGCACCTGGCGACTGACCTCGGTGGTGTACTCGGGACGGTCGACGTCGCGGAACACTCCGATCGGGGTTGGTTGGTGCACCGTGCTGGCCAGGCGAGCCAGCGCGAACGCGAGGCTGGAGTCTTGGCGCCCGGCATCGTGGACGAGGAGCGCGTCCTCGCCGACGGCCGCCACATCGACGATCTCGAGGCGGCCGTCGCTGCGCATCACGACACCCTTTTCGAGGTCGGCCCCGAACCGGATGGGCTTGGCGTCCTCGAGCGGGATCAGCATGTCGGGCCGGACCTCCTTCCCGGTGATCGCGTCGAAGGCACCGTCGTTGAAGACATTGCAGTTCTGCAGGATCTCGACGAAGGAAGCACCACGGTGGGCGTGAGCGGCCCGGAACGTCTCGATCATGTGCTTGCGGTCGAGGTCGTGCGTACGGGCCACGAACGTGGCCTCGGCGCCGAGGGCGACGGACAGCGGGTTGAACGGAGCGTCGACCGACCCGAACGGGGTGGACTTCGTGACCTTGCCCAGCTCCGAGGTCGGGGAGAACTGACCCTTCGTGAGCCCATAGATCTGGTTGTTGAAGAGCAGGATCGTGAGGTTCACGTTGCGACGCAGCGCGTGGATCAGGTGGTTGCCACCGATGGAGAGGCCGTCGCCGTCACCCGTGATCACCCAGACGTCGAGGTCCGGGCGGGCGACCGCGAGGCCCGTCGCGATGGCCGGGGCGCGGCCATGGATGCTGTGGATCCCGTAGGTGTTCATGTAGTACGGGAACCGGCTGGAGCACCCGATGCCCGACACGAACACCACGTTCTCGGCCTTGACGTTCAGGTCGGGCATCAGCATCTGGACGGCGAGCAGGATGCCGTAGTCACCGCACCCGGGACACCACCGCACCTCTTGATCGCTGGTCCAGTCCTTCTTCGTCGTGATCGGCACCGTCGTATCGGTCATGCCAACGCCTCCTGGATGGCGGCTTCGATCTCTGCGGCGGTGAACGGCAGTCCCTGCACCTTGGAGAGCGGCCGGGCGTCGACGAGGTACTCGGCGCGCACGACCCGGGACAGCTGCCCCATGTTCAGCTCGGGTACGAGGATCTTGGGAAAGCGTCGCAGTACCTCACCCAGGTTCGCGGGGAGCGGGTTCAGGTGCGTGAGATGTGTCCACGCCACCTTCAAGCCGGCTCGCCGGGACATCTGGACGGCCGCGTCGATGGCGGCCCAGGTGCTGCCCCACCCGAGGACGAGCAGCTCCGCGTCCTGGTCGCCGAGCACTGCGGCTTGGGTGATGTCCTTGGCGATGCCCGCCACCTTCGCGGCGCGGAGGTGGACCATTCGCTCGTGGTTCTCCGGCATGTAGTTGATGTTCCCGGAGCCGTCCTCCTTCTCCAGGCCGCCGATGCGATGCATCAGACCAGGCGTACCCGGGATGGCCCACGGGCGGGCCAACGTGTCCGGGTCGCGAAGGTAGGGCCAGAACTCGGGAGTGCCGTCCGGGGCCACGTGATTCGTCTCGGTGGCGAAGGGCACGGCGATGTCGGGCAACCCAGCGACATCAGGCAGCTTCCACGGCTCGGCGCCGTTCGCCAGGTAGCCGTCGGACAGCAGGATGACCGGGGTGCGGTACTTGACGGCGATCCGGGCCGCTTCGATGGCTGCGTGGAAGCACTGCGCCGGGCTGTACGCCGCCACGACGGGCAGCGGCGCCTCGCCGTGACGGCCGTAGAGGGCCAAGAAGAGATCAGCCGCCTCGGTCTTGGTGGGCAAGCCCGTGGAGGGGCCGCCGCGCTGGATGTCGATGACGAGCAGGGGCAGCTCGAGGCTGACCGCCAGGCTGATCGTCTCGCTCTTCAAGGCGACACCAGGTCCGCTCGTCGTGGTCACGCCCAGGTGCCCTGCGAAGGCAGCGCCCAGGGCGGCCCCGGCCGCGGCGATCTCGTCCTCGGCCTGGAACGTGCGCACGCCGAAGTTCTTGTGCTTGGAGAGCTCGTGGAGGATGTCCGACGCCGGCGTGATGGGGTAGCTGCCGAGCAGCACCGGCAGGTGGGCGAGCTGGCCGGCGGCCACGAGGCCCCAGGCGAGCGCCGTGTTGCCGGTGATGTTGGTGTACTCCCCCGGGGGCAGCTTGGCCGGCTTCACCTCGTAGCGGTGATCCCAGAGCTCGGTCGTCTCGCCGAAGTGGAAGCCGGCCAGGTAGGCGCCACGATTGGCGTCGCGCACCAGCGGGACCTTGGCGAATCGCTCCTCGATCCACGCGAGCGTGGCCTCCGTCGGCCGGGAGTACAGCCACGACACCACGCCCAGCGCAAAGAGGTTCTTCGACCGATCCGCGTCCCTCGGCTTCACGCCGAGCGGGACGGTCGCCTCCTTGGTCAGCGTGGTCATGGGGATCTCGGAGACCTTGTACGAAGCGAGGCTGCCATCCTCCAACGGGTTCGACGTGGCGCCGGCCTTGGCCAGGCTGCGCTCGTCGAAGGTGTCGGTGTTGACGATGAGCATGCCACCGCGCTTCAGCCGTCCGATGTCAGCGAGCAGTGCGGCCGGGTTCATGACCACCAGCACGTCGCACTGATCGCCCGGCGTGGTGATGTCGTGGTCGGAGATGTGCACCTGGAAGCTAGAGACGCCGTTGACGGTGCCGGCCGGCGCCCGGATCTCGGCCGGGAAGTCGGGCAAGGTGCTGAGGTCGTTGCCGAAGGCGGCGCTCACCGTCGTGAACCGGTCACCGGTGAGCTGCATCCCATCGCCCGAGTCGCCGGCGAACCGGATGACGACGCGGTGAAGCTGCTCGGTGGGCCGCGCCAGCGGTGCGGCTGTGTCGGTCATCGCTCTCCCCCTTTGGAGGACCGAGAGGTTGTTTGAGCGAGACCTTACCGTCGGGTGAACGGCGAACGGCGAACCCTGGTCAGGCGATCGAGATGCTGTCGTCCAGATAGACGTCCTGGATGGCCTGCAGCAGGTCGATGCCCTCGGCCATGGGGCGCTGGAAGGCCTTGCGGCCGGCGATCAGTCCTTGGCCACCGGCGCGCTTGTTGATCACGGCGGTGCGCACGGCCTCGGCCTTGTCGCTCGCACCCTTCGACTCGCCGCCACTGTTGATGAGCCCGATGCGGCCGAGGTAGCAGTTGACGACCTGCCACCTGGTGAGGTCGATGGGGTTGTCCGTGGTGAGCTCGCTGTAGACCCGAGGGCTCGTCTTGGCGAAGCTGATGGCCTCGAAGCCGCCGTTGGTATCCGGCAGCTTCTGCTTGATGATGTCGGCCTGGATGGTGACGCCCAAGTGGTTGGCCTGGCCCGTGAGGTCCGCCGCGCCGTGGTAGTCGACGCCGTCCACCTTGAACGCGTTGTTCCGGAGGTAGCACCAAAGCACGGTGAACATGCCCAGCTCGTGGGCCTCCTCGAACGCCTGCGCGACCTCGTGCAGCTGGCGGTTCGACTCCGCAGAGCCCCAGTAGATGGTGGCGCCGACACCGGAGGCGCCGAGGTTCCAGGCCTCGCGCACCGAGCCGAACATCACCTGGTCGAACGTGTTCGGGTAGCTGAGCAGCTCGTTGTGGTTGATCTTCACGATGAACGGGATCTTGTGGACGTACTGGCGCGCCACCGAGCCCAGTACGCCGAACGTCGTAGCGACCGCGTTGCAACCGGCCTCGACGGCCAGCTTGATGATGTTGGCAGGGTCGAAGTAGAGCGGGTTCGGCGCGAAGGATGCCGCGCCGGTGTGCTCGATGCCCTGGTCGACGGGGAAGATCGACAGGTACCCGGTGCCCCCGAGCCGGCCGTGGCCATACAGGATCGACAGGTTGCGCAGCACGGCAGGCGAACGGTCGGAGTAGACGAAGGTCCGGTCGAGGAAGTCGGGGCCTGGCAGCACGAGCTCCTCCTTGGCCACGCCTTTGGAGGTGTGCCCGAGCAGGCTTTCGGCCTCGTCGCCGAGCAGGGACGTGAGATCCACAGGGTGCTCCTTCGTGTCGCGCCGCCGGCCTTCGCCTCGGCGGCGCACCCAGTCGTGGACGAGCGTAGCCGCGCGACCGTCACGCCTCGACTGCTCGACGGGCCCGATCGACGGCGGCACGCGCCCGGCGCCGAGCCACAGCCGGAACCACGGCATCGGCGACGACCTCGGTGCGGCTCTGCGTGGCGCCGGCAGACCGGAAGTACCGCCGCTGCACCTGCCCGGTGACGACGACCTCGACTCCCCGGTCGAGCTCGGCGCCCGCCGGTGCGCCGGGCCAGCTGACCGGCACGGTCTGGGCCCGGCCACCGCCGTCCCGGGTGGTGACCTCGTAGGCCACGGTGGTGCTGCCGGACGCAAGCTCCCGGCGCTCGGCCGGGCGCGCGAGGGTCCCCCGCAAGATGACAACGTTCATGTCGCGCTCCGTTCCGCCCTTGAAGGGCGTGGCGTGGTGCCTCGGGGGAAGCGAGACCGACGGTACCCAAGGGGTGACACAGAGATGCCGGGGTGGTGCACGCGCCCTTAGCGACCGAGCGCCGAGAGACGAGCCGTGACATCCTCGAAGGCCGGATCGACGTCACGGATCCGCCCGAACAGCGCTCGCGCCCGCGGGGTGTCACCGGCGCGATCGAACAGGTCGCCGAGCGCATACCACTGGCGCAGGTGATGCTCACGAACCCGCTTCGGAACACCGCCGGAGCGATCGAGGAGCGCGATGGCCCCCTGTAGGTCGCCCTGGTCGGCCAGCGCTCCTGCGGCCACCATCCGCCCTTCCGTCACGAGCTCAGCCGACGGTGACGCCTCCCGCAGCTCGTTCCAGACCTCGTCGAGCTTGGCGTACTTGCGCTGCGCCCGGTAGCAGTCGGCGAGCACCGGCAGCTGGTCGACCGCGCCGGTGAGGGCGCGGTAGGCCTCCAGCTCGACCGCAGCCTGCTTCCAACGCTCGAGGCGGTAGAGGGTGAGCCCGTAGAGCTCGCGCACGGCACCGGCCGTCGGTGCCTCCTGGGCGAGGGGGGCCAGTGCCGTCCGCGCTTCGTGGTAGCGCTCACGCTCGAAGGACCGCCGGGCCGCGTCCAGGCGCGCGGCCACCTTCGCCGACCGCTGGGGACCGACGGCTCGGTCGAGCTCGGCCACCACATCGCTCGGCAGCTTGGGGGCCCGGCGCGCCGGGCGTGCCAAGGCGAGCGACTCGGTGCCGCGTGCGACCGCTCCTTCCGCGGCATCGCGCACGGGACCCTCGTCCACCCAGAGCTCGGGTTCCCAGGCTGGTTCCGGGACAGGCGGACCCAACGGTTTGGGGCTGCTGCTCTGGCCCTTGCGCGACGGCGGCCGACGATCACCGACACCGGCGTCCGAACGTCGGTTCAGTGGTCCCTTGGCTGCCGGCCTCCGATCGCTTGTAGTACGACCTGCGCCAGGTTGCGCTCGGCTCGCCGGGCGACGGCCCGACGGTCCCGCCGACCGCGCGCCTGCCCCCGCCGACCTCGCACCTTCCCCACCGCGTCGGGCATCACCGTTGGTGCCGCTAGCTCGCCTGCCAGGCGACCTCGGGTTGCGACCACCACCTCCTCCCCCACCGGTCGACGAACGGCGGCGATCCCCACCTTCGGAGCCTTCCCCGGAGCCGTACCGTCGGCCTCCGCCTCGCGACACGGCCCGCGAGTCGGGCCGACCGCCACCGGACCGGGCCCCACCGCCGCTTCCCGACCTTGCGGCACTTCCCGACCTT
>CAZTVJ010000467.1:0-3823 GCA_964616935.1 uncultured Acidimicrobiales bacterium
GCGCCTGCCCACCAGATCCACCTGGGCAACGTGCAGCTGCACGAGCGCACCGAGATGCTCGACGTCGTGATCAAGGACGGTCGGGCGGTCGGCGTGGTCACCCGCAACCTCGTGAGCGGCGCCATGCGCTCGTTCTCCGGGCACGCAGTGGTACTCGCCACGGGTGGCTACAGCAACGTGTTCTTCCTCTCTACGAACGCCAAGAACTCGAACGTGACCGCGATCTGGCGGGCGTACAAGCGGGGCGCGTACATGGCGAACCCGTGCTTCACGCAGATCCACCCCACGTGCATCCCGCAGGCGGACGAGTTCCAATCCAAGCTCACGCTCATGTCCGAGTCGCTGCGCAACGACGGCCGCATCTGGGTGCCGAAGGAAGCCGACGACGCCCGGCCGCCGGAGCAGATCCCCGAGGCCGAGCGCGACTACTACCTCGAGCGGAAGTACCCGGCGTTCGGCAACCTCGTGCCGCGGGACGTGGCGTCGCGCAACGCCAAGCTCATGATCGACCAGGGCAATGGCGTCGGGCCGCTCAAGAACGGCGTCTACCTCGACTTCGCCGACTCGATCGCGCGCCTGGGCAAGGACGTCATCGAGGAGCGCTACGGCAACCTCTTCGAGATGTACCAGCGCATCACCGACGAGGACCCCTACTCGGTGCCCATGCGCATCTACCCGGCACCCCACTACACGATGGGTGGGCTCTGGGTCGACTACGAGCTCATGACGAACGTGCCCGGGCTGTACGCCATCGGGGAGGCCAACTTCTCGGACCACGGGGCCAACCGCCTCGGCGCGTCGGCGCTGATGCAGGGCCTGGCCGACGGGTACTTCGTGCTGCCGTACACGATCGGCAACTACCTGGCGCCCCTGCTGGGGACGCAGCCGGTCGCCACGACGCACGACGCGTTCCGCGCCGCCGAGATCGAGGTGGCGGAGCGCTACCGCGGCTACCTCGCCATCAACGGCACCCGCTCGGTCGACTGGTTCCACAAGGAGCTCGGCCGCATCATGTGGGACCTGTGCGGCATGGAGCGCAGCGCCGCCGGCCTGGAGAAGGCACTGTCGGAGATCCCCGCCCTCTATGAGGAGTTCCAGAAGGACCTGCGCGTCCTGGGCGACGAGCAGTCGGTCAACCAGTCCCTGGAGCGCGCCGGCCGCCTCGACGACTTCTTCCAGCTGGCCATGCTCATGTGCCGAGACGCCCTCGATCGCAATGAGTCGTGTGGTGGCCACTTTCGAGTTGAGCACCAGACCGACGAGGGCGAGGCGTTGCGCGACGACGAGCGCTACGCCTACGTCGCCGCGTGGGGCTGGAGCGGCGATCCGTCCCGGCCCGAGCTGCACAAGGAGCCCCTCGAGTTCGAGTCCGTCCAACTCACCCAGCGGAGCTACAAGTAGCCATGGCCAAGACCATCGACGTCACCGTGAAGGTCTGGCGCCAGGACGGCCCGAGCGCCCAGGGCAGCTTCGAGCAGCACGCCGTCAAGGGCATCAGCGACGAGGCATCGTTCCTGGAGATGCTCGACCAGCTCAACGAGCAGCTCAACGAGGCGGGACAGGACCCCATCACGTTCGACCACGACTGCCGCGAGGGCATCTGCGGGACGTGCTCGCTGATGATCGACGGCGAAGCGCACGGCCCGCAGCGGGGCACCGCGACGTGCCAGCTGCACATGCGGAAGTTCTCCAGCGGCGACACGATCACGGTGGAGCCGTGGCGGGCCGAGGCGTTCCCGGTCATCAAGGACCTCATGGTGGACCGCTCGGCGTTCGATCGCATCGTGGAGGCGGGGGGATTCGTGAGCGCGCCAACGGGGGCAGCGCCCGACGCCAACCTCATCCTCATCCCCAAGGTCGTCGCCGACGCGGCCATGGACGCGGCCCAGTGCATCGGCTGCGGCGCCTGCGCAGCGGCCTGCCCGAACGGCGCCGCCAACCTGTTCACTGCGGCCAAGGTGGCCCACCTCAACCTGTTGCCGCAGGGCCAGCCCGAGCGGTTCCGCCGGGTCGAGGCGATGGTCGACACCATGGAGCAGTACTTCGGCTCGTGCACGAACCACGGCGAGTGTCAGACGGCATGCCCGAAGGACATCTCCATCGACTTCATCGCGCTGATGAACCGCGACTACCTGACGGCCAAGTTCAAGAACCGCCGCAAGATGTCCAGGGTCCACAGCGGCTGACCGAGCTGTCGGGTCGCGAGTCCCGCGCCGCCAAGGGCTCGCCGCTTCAGGCACGGGAGGTTTCGGTAGGCGAGACCCTGGAGGTCGTGGCAGCGGGGCCCGGAGCACGACCCGCCGATGAGTTCGCGCGTTGAGCGGCGTCCTACGCACATGACGCTCTCCACCGGGTACGGTCCGCTCGTGGGCACACTCGTCCTCGTCGGCACGACCAAGGGTCTGTTCGCCCTCCACGAAGAGCACGGACGGGACCGGTTCCAGCTCTCCGGGCCTTCCTTCGCGGGGGAGGAGGTCTACGCGACGTGCGTCGACACCCGGGGCCCGACAGCGCGGCTGTTCGCCGGGTCGTTGAGCAACCACTGGGGGCCGGTGTTGCGGCGCTCGGACGACCTGGGCGCGACGTGGACCGAGGACCAACAAGCGGCCCTCACCTTTCCCGAGGGGAGCGATGCCGCGCTCGCCCGCATCTGGCAGCTGGCGCCTGGTCCGGTCGATGAGCCGGACGTGGTCTATGCCGGCGTCGAACCGGCGGCGCTGTTCCGCAGCGAGGATGGCGGCCGCACGTTCGGGCTGGTGCAGGGTCTCTGGGACCATCCCCACCGCCCGCAGTGGCAGCCAGGTGGTGGCGGCCTCTGCCTGCACACCGTGCTCGTGCACCCGAGCGAGCCCGACCGCCTCCTCATCGCCATCTCGGCGGCCGGCGTGTACTTGAGTGACGATGGCGGCGATACGTGGCGGGCGAGCAACGCCGGGATCGTGGCGGGCTTCCTGCCCGACGAGCCCGAGCCCGAGTTCGGTCAGTGCGTGCACAAGGTGGCGCGAGACGCCACCGACCCCGAGCGGCTGTACCTGCAGCACCACGGTGGCATCTACCGCAGCGACGACGGCGGCGGTTCGTGGGGGGCTATGACGCCGATCGAGGGCATGGACTTCGGCTTCCCCGTCGTCGCTCACCCGACCAGGTCGGGCACGGCGTACCTGTTGCCACTCGATAGCGACGAGTACCGGTGCACGCCCCACGGACGTTGCGCCGTCTGGCGCACCACGGATGCCGGCGCGACGTGGGAAGCGCTCACCGTTGGACTCCCGCAGCAGGACGCCCACCTCACCGTGCTGCGCGACGCGTTCACCACCGATGGCCAGGAGCCGGCCGGGCTCTACTTCGGGACTCGTACGGGTGAGGTGTACGGCTCGATCGACGACGGCGATTCGTGGCAGCTCCTCGCCGACCACCTGCCGCCCGTCGTTTCAGTCCGCGCTGCCTCGATCGGCTGAGGACGCCATGGTGGCCGTCCGCGTCCGGATCCCGACCCCGCTGCGCGAGCTCGTGGATGGCGCGAGCACCGTCCTCGTCGACCTCCTCGCAGACCGCGTCACGGTTGGCGACGTGCTCGACGCGCTCGCCCTCGACCACCCGGCGTTGGAGCGGCGTGTACGCGACGAGCAGGGGCGGACGCGGACGCACGTCAACCTCTTCGTAGGCCCCGACAACGTGCGCGACCTCGACGGTCTCGCCACCCCGATCGGGGCAGGCGACGAGCTGTCGATCATCCCCGCCATCTCCGGCGGCTGAGCGGCCGCCGCGGGCCGGGACGTCGCGGGCTCAGCGGCCCTTGAACTCGGGCGGGCGCTTCTCCATG
>CAZTVJ010000468.1:0-17885 GCA_964616935.1 uncultured Acidimicrobiales bacterium
CAGCGTCAGCAAGGCGGCGACCAGAGCGGCGACCGCGAACGCGTAGGTGTGCCACTCGGGCGCCCGACGGAGAGCACGGCGGTCGTTCACAGGCGCCACCTCGACCCGCTCGCCCGGCGGGCGAATGACACCGAGCAGAGGTGTGCGAGTCGCCACGACACGAGGGTAGCGACCGCAAGCGGCGGCGTCCCCGTCCCGAGGTCGGAGCCACCACTCCGCCCTGGGTACGACCAGTACAGATCGCTGAACCGGCCGAGGCGTGGCCGACGTCACCCGGGTGTGCCAGATGCCCGCCAGGCACGTGGCCGTCGTCACCCCGAACACCCGAGCCGGTGGCGGGCGTCACGCCACGGCCATCCCCTTGGTCGCCCGCGGCCGTGCACCTCGGGCCGATGCGCCGATGACCGTCGGCCCCTCACGATCTTCACGGGGCGCAAGCCGCGTCACCGACCACGAAGGGGATGGACGCCATGTTCACGAGGCTCGGTTGGTTCACCGTCCGGCGCCGGCGCTTGTTGCTGGTGCTCACGGTCCTGTTCATCGTCGCCGCCGGGGTCATCGGTGGCGGCGCGTTCGGCGTCCTCAAGGGCGGCGGATTCGACGACCCGTCGTCGGAGTCGGCGCAGGCCGCGGCCCTGCTCGAGAACCGCTTCGGCTCCGGCGACCCGAACGTCGTCCTGCTCGTCACGGCCGACGGCGGTGACGTCGACGCCCCGGCCGCAGCCACGGCTGGCACCGACCTCACGAACCGGCTCGCCGCCGAGGCAGGGCTGAGCCAGGTCGCTTCCTACTGGACGCTCGGCTCGCCACCACCACTGCGCAGCGACGATGGTGCCGCGGCCCTGGTCGTCGGCCGCATCGCCGGCGACGAGGACGTGCAGGACGCCACCTTCGCTCGCATCAAGGACGCTTTCGAAGGCGACCAGGGTGACATCGATGTGCGCCTCGGCGGCCAGCTGGCCGTGTTCGCTGACATCAGCGAGACCATCGAGGGCGACCTCGGCCGGGCCGAGGCGATTGCCATCCCGCTGACGCTGGCCCTGCTGGTCGTCGTCTTCGGCAGCCTCGTGGCGGCCGGCCTCCCCCTCCTCGTCGGGGTCGTGGCCGTGATGGGCACGTTCCTCGTGCTCTTCGTGCTGGGCTCGCTCACCGACGTCTCGATCTACTCGATCAACCTCACGACCGCACTCGGGCTCGGCTTGGCCATCGACTACAGCCTGTTCATCGTCTCGCGCTTCCGCGAGGAGCTGCGCAACGGACTGAGCCCGCACGACGCGGTGGTGCGCACCGTGGAGACCGCGGGCCGCACGGTGGCGTTCAGCGCCCTGACCGTCGCTGTCTCGCTGTCGGCGCTGCTGGTGTTCCCGCAGTACTTCCTGCGCTCGTTCGCCTACGCCGGCGTGGCCGTCGTGGTGCTGGCCATGGTCGCCTCGATCATCTGCCTGCCCGCCCTCCTGGCGGTGCTCGGCCACCGGGTCGACAGCCTGCGGATCATCAAGCGCCGCGAGCGTCCGGAGGGCTCGGGCTTCTGGCATCGGCTCGCCACCCTGGTGATGAAGCGGCCCATACCGGTGGCCACCATCGTCATCGCCGTCCTGCTGCTGCTCGGCGCTCCGTTCCTGCGGGTCGCCTTCGGGTCCCCCGACGACCGGGCGCTGCCCGCCAGTGCCCCGTCCCGCCAGGTGTCGGAGGTGCTGCGGTCGGAGTTCACCGGGAACGCGGGCGAGTCGTTCGCCGTCGTCATGACGGGCTTCGGCGAGTCCAACGACGCGAGGTCGGCCATCAGCACGTTCGCGGCCTCGGTGAGCAGCCAGGACAGCGTCGCCCGGGTCGAGGCGGTCACGGGCACGTACGCCGGCGGCCAGCAGGTCGCGCCGCCCGACGCCGCCAGCGGGCGCTTTGCCGCTGACGGAGGCGGCTGGTTCTCTGTGGTCCCCTCCGTCCCGCTGACCTCCCCCGAGGGCGAGGACCTGGTGCGCGACATCCGCAGGCTGGACGCACCCTTCCAGGTGGCGGTGGAGGGTGCCGCCGCCGAGCTGGTCGACACGAAGGCCTCCATCGTCGAGCGGCTTCCCTGGGCCGTGCTCCTCATCGTGGCCACCACCATGGTGCTGCTGTTCCTCATGACCGGCAGCGTGCTGGTGCCGGTGAAGGCGATCGTCATGAACCTGCTCAGCCTCACCGCCACGTTCGGCGCCATGGTCTGGATCTTCCAGTACGGCAACGGCAGCGACTTCCTGGGCTTCACCGCCACCGGGACCCTCGACGTGTCGATGCCGATCCTCATGTTCTGCATCGCCTTCGGCTTGTCGATGGACTACGAGGTCTTCCTCCTGAGCCGCATCAAGGAGGAGTACGACCGCACGGGCAACAACACCGAGGCGGTCGCCCTCGGCCTGGAGCGGACGGGCCGGATCGTGACGGCGGCGGCGGCGCTGCTCGCCATCACGTTCGTGGCCTTCGCCACCTCGGGCGTGTCGTTCATCAAGATGTTCGGCCTCGGCCTGGCCTTGGCGGTCGTGATGGACGCCACGATCATCCGGGGGCTGCTGGTGCCCGCCGTCATGCGGCTCGCCGGTGACGCCAACTGGTGGGCGCCGGCGCCGCTGCGGCGCCTCCACCAGCGGATCGGGCTCTCGGAGTCCGGGCCGGCCTCACCGGCCGAGGCCGAGCTGGAGACAGCGGGCCGCCCCTAACCCCCTACCCCGGTCCGAGCCCGCCACCCCCCGTCCACCCCGTGCATCTGCGGGCGAGTACCCACATCTGATGTGGGTACTCGCCCGCACTCGCGTGGTGGTTTGGGTGATGGGCGGGCGAGTCAGCTGGCGTCGGGCTGGAGCTCCAGGCTGAGCGAGTTCATGCAGTAGCGCTCACCGGTGGGGCGAGGGCCGTCCGGGAAGACGTGGCCGAGATGGGAGTCGCAGCGCGAGCAGCGCACCTCCACCCGCACCATGCCGTGCGTCCGGTCCTCCACGAGCGTGACCGAGTCCTCGGCGAGCGGTTCCCAGAAGCTGGGCCAGCCCGAGCCCGACTCGAACTTGGTCGCCGAGGAGAACAACGGTGCGCCGCAGGCCGCGCACGCGTACGTGCCGTCGTCGTGGCAGTCGACGTACTTGCCGCTCCAAGCCCGCTCGGTCCCGGCCTCGCGCAGGACCTGGAACTGCTCCGGGGTGAGCGCGGCTCGCCACTCGTCAGGGCTTCGATCGATCTCCGCCATGGCTGCCTCCGATCGCGCGGATGAGGCGACCATCCTCGCAGCCGAGGCCGTCCGCGCGCTCACCGTGCCGATGCCAGCACGGCCCGTCGCCGACCCGTAGTCATTTCGGCCAGATTCTCCCCGCAGCCGTTGCGGCACTGGCGTTGCTGCGCGAACCATGGTCCCGACCGCGGGCGGTCAGCCACCCACTGGGGTGGTTCGGGAAGGAGTTCTGTGAGCAGGAGAGCGCGCTCAGGCGCCGCTGCCCTCGCCATCGTTCTGGTGCTCGGCGGTGCCGTCGCGGGCATCGTCGGCTGGCGGGTGCTACGCGGCAAGGACGCGCCGTACCGCGTGTCGCTCCGGCCGGTCTCGCCGGTGGCGACGAACTGGTGGGTACCAGGTCAGGAGACCTGCCCCTCCGGCGGCCGCGGCGAGGGCCCCCCTCGCTCGGAGTTCATCGGGCAGGCTCCCGGTTCGAGCCGGGTGCAACCGGTCGGCCCCGGCCAGATCCTCGTCTACGAGCTGCTGGTCGAGGCCGGCACGCGGGCGCCGGGCATCGGCGACCTCACTGCTGCCATGGCGTTCCCGCAACCGGCCAAGGGCCGCGCCTTCGATCCCACCGGCATCGTCTGCACCTTCGTCGACGAGGGCGACCCGCTCACCACATCGCTCCAGGCGCGTGCCACGTCGGCGGCAACCCCCGCGGCGAGCCCCGACGCCGGGATCCGCGCGGACGTCCGCCTCACGGGACTGGAAGCGGAGAGCTCAGCGGTGGTCGAGCTGTGGGTGCGGGCTGCTGAGGAGCTCGACCGCAGCACGACGGTGCTCGGATCGGAGATCGTGTCGGTCACGGCACCGACCGGGTCGCGCAGCACCATCGTCGAGGGAGCGGCGCGGATGCTGCGGAGCGGGTCGGCGGCACGCGCGCCCATCGCCCTCGACCTCGGCGTCGACAGCGCGGCACCGGACCCGGGCGGTCCCATCCGCTACGTGATGCAGGTGCGCAACACCTCCGATGACCAACTCGCCAACCACCTCTCGGTGCGCTTCGAGCCGGACGCGACGGTGAGCGTCAGCGACATCTCGGTCAAGGACACGGCGGGCCTACCCACCACCTGCACGCGCAGCGGCGGCGAGATCCTGTGCTCGACGGCCTACCTCGTCCCGGGGGAGGTGGTCACGGTGCAGGTGAGCGGGCTCATCGCTGCGGACACGCCAACGCTGTTCCAGACATCAGGCGCCAAGTGCTCCCGCCAGGGCCAGGATCTGTGCGCCCGCGCCGAGGTCGCCTCGCAGAGCGGCGTTCCGGGCTCGACCAACCGTGTGGAGCTGGCCACCGACCTGCCGGCCAAGGAGACACTTGGGCTGTCGAAGCTCACGGCCGAGGCCGACGCCGTGCTGTACGTCGGGGAGTACGCGGACTTCACCTATGCCGTCGTACCGGGCAAGACCGCGGCGTCCGATGTGGTGGTGAGCGACCCCTCGTGCGGCCCGACCGTGCTGGTGAGCGGTGACGACGGCGCCGACCGCGTGCTCAGCCCCGGCGAGCGATGGATCTACCGCTGCTCGGCAGTGGTCGATCGTTCACAAGCCGCCGACGTGACGGTGACGGCCGTCTCTGCCGCCGGCGAGGCGATCGGCACCACCGGCCGCCTCGCCACCCCCATCCTCGATCCTGCGCTCACCCTGCGGACAGTGGAGACGGCCGACGATCGACCCGGCATCGAGGTGGTCAACAGCGGCGACGCCGAGCTCTCCGATGTGCTGGTGCAAGGACGGGCCTGCACCAGGGTGGACGTCGCCGGCGATGTGGACCGCGACGGCGTGCTCGATCCGGCGGAGCGCTGGATCCTGCCCTGCGAGAACCGGACCGGCCCCGTGCGGGCCTATGCCACCGACCAGGCCGGCGGAGCCGTGACCGCCGCGATCGGCCCGTAGCCACCGACATCGCCAGGCGGCGCGCCGCCCACCATCACCGCCGCTCCAGTACGACGGCCACGCGATGGAGGATGACGAGCGCGCCGACGCCGGCCAGGAGCACCGGCCCGAGCAGGTCGAGACCGGCCTCCTCGGCCAGCACGCCGAACAACGCGGGCAGGACCGCAGCGCCCACCGCGGCCGCGCCCACCTGGTAACCGATGGCCTGCGATGTCCGTCCCGCGCCCATGCGCTGCGGGGTGAGCGCCACGAGCGTCGGGAACACCGCACCCAGGCCGACCCCGAGCAGGACCAGGCCCATCCCGCCGACGGCGGCCACCGGGCTCCACCACAGCAGTCCCGCGCCGAGCGCAGCCATCAGGACGCTCCCGTCGAGCAGCAGCACGCCGCCGACCCGATGACCCGCCAGTCCGGTGAGCACGCGCACGGCCGTGAACCCGGCCCAGAAGGCACCGAGCCAGGCGCCCGCGGCCACGTCGCCCATGCCCTGCACCTCGGTGAACAGGCTGAAGGCCCACTGGCCGGCCGTGGCCTCCACCCCGACATAGACGAAGAACAGCGCGACCGCGCACACCAGCGCAGCGCGGTGGGCGCTGGGTACCGCAACGGTCGGCTCCGGCTGGACGGGTGCATCCGGCGCCGCCCCAAGGTCCGACAGGACGAACCCGGCGACGACGACGACGTAGAGCATCAGCAGCACGCCGTAGCCGAGCCGCCAGGACCCCGGTCCGGCCACGACGACGGCCATCAGCAGCGGGCCGAGGACCGCGCCGGCCCCGAAGGCGGCGTGGAGGAAGCCGAGCCCGCGGACCCCGTGGCCGACCGCGACCACCGTGTTGAGACCGGCGTCGACCAGGCCGCCCGACACGCCCAGCACGGCCATGCCCGTGACGAAGCCCGCCCAGGCGGGAGCGGCGGTGACGACGACCAGACCGACCACACCGATGAGCGAAGCCCCGATGAGCAGGCGGCGGTGCCCCAGAGCGGCGGCGAGGCGACCGCTCGCGAGACTGCTGACCAGGTAGCCCGCCGTCCCGGCCAGCAGGACCACGCCGAGGGCGGCGAGCGGTTGGCCGAACGTCGCTCGCACCGAGGGCCAGGCGACGCCGAGCGACGCCTCGCGCAGGCCCAACGCGGCGAACCCGACACACGCCACCGGGAGCACGCGCAGCCGCCGACCAGGCCGCCCAGGGGCGACAGCGGAGGCGGACGGGGAGGCCATGGCCATCCCAGTCCACCACCCCTGGAGGCGGTCGAAGTCCGACCCGGCTCGGCCGCGCCAGTAGCGTCGCCCCATGCAAGCCGAGGCCGATCCGGAGGCGGCCGTCCGCCAGCACCTCGACGCACTCGGCGCTGACTACGAGATCGTGCCGTGCGACCCTGAGCTCGCCGACACGGCCGCCTTCTGCGAGACCTATGGCTACTCGCTCGACGAATCGGCCAACACCATCGTGGTGGTGGGCAAGGCCGACCCGCCTCCGTACGCGGCGTGCGTGGTCCTGGCCTCCACCCGTTTGGACGTGAACCGCACCGTGCGGCAACGTCTCGGCGTCCGCAAGGCCTCCTTCGCCAGCGCCGACCAGACCCGAGAGCTCACCGGCATGCTGATCGGCGGGGTGACGGCCGTTGGCCTTCCCGCCGGACTACCGCTCTGGATCGATGCGGCGGTGATGGACCGCGATCGAGTCATCCTCGGGGGCGGTAGCCGCAGCTCCAAGATCCGCATCGCCCCAGCCGCACTGCTCGGCCTGGACGCGGTCGAGGTGGTCGAGGGGCTCGCCGTGCGCGTGCCGTGACGGCGTCGTGGGGTGCAACAACCGGACCGTCTCCCGCCGCTACCGTCTCCGCGTGGCGCGTGACCTCAGCAGCCAGGCAGCGGCACCCTCGCCCTACCGGTCCTCCACGCGCTCCCCCGCCATGCGCCGCCTTCACCTCACCGCCGTCTCCCTCGCCACCGTCTCCCTCGCCACCGTCGTCGTCGCCGCCTGCGCCGGCGGATCCGCCACCACCGTCATCGCCACGGCACCCGCCGCGCCGCTCGCGACGACCACCCCCTCCACCACGGTCGCCACGCGGACGACGGTTGCTGACACCACTACGACGTCGAGCGCCACCCCGGCGACCACCACGAGCGTCGCTGCACCGACGGCGCCTGGTGGCGCCGAGCCCGGTGCGAGCCCGGGAGCGACCACGCCGTACCCGCCGTACGCCGCCACCACCGCTGTTGCCGTAGCTCGACCGGCGGCCGGCAGCGACCCGTTCGCCGCCTTCGACCAGTCGCTGACGTCCTCGCTGTTCCAGAGAGGCGCGCTGACGGTCTCGGTGGCGGTGGCCAAGGACGGTCGGCTGGTCCATGCCCAGGCGTTCGGTTCCACGGACCCGTTCAGGGGATCGCCAGCGGGGGTCGGCGACCGCTACCGCATCGCCAGCATCTCCAAGACCCTGCTGGCGACGGCGACGATGAAGCTGATCCACGACGGTCGCCTGACGCTCGACGCCCCGGCCCTCGGTGGCCTGGCCGCCATGCTGGGTGTCACCCTCGGCGACCCCGCGATGGCGACCATCACGCTGCGCCAGCTGCTCTCGCACACCTCCGGCTTCCCGGAGTACCAGCGCACCTTCTTCGGCGGCATCGCCGCCTCGTGCCGCGACGCCGCGCTCCGGGGGCTCGGTCGCGGCCTGCTCGGGCCGCCGGGCACCGTCTACCGCTACAGCAACCTCAACTACTGCCTGCTCGGCCTCCTCGTCGAGCAGGCCACCGGCCGCAGCTACGAGCAGGTCGTCAACGAGGAGCTGCTGAGCCCGCTCGGCATCTCGGACATGCGCGTCGCCGGCACCTACGACACCCGTCTCGGCGACGTCGTGCACCCGACCACGCAGGGTCGGCGCTTCATGGAGGCGCTCGGCGCGGCCGGCAACTGGATCGGCACGGCCACCGACCTGGTGCGGGTGGTCGACTCGCTCGACCCGGCCAAGCCTGGCCGGCACACCCTTCCCGCCGAGGTGCTCGCGCAGATGACGTTGAAGGCCCCGGTCGCCTATCCCCACGCCGACAGCTGGTACGGGCTCGGACTGATCGTGTGGGACAACGGCGCCGCGTGGGGGCACACCGGCACGGTGGAGAACGCCAGGAGCATGGTGTTCCACCGGGCCGATGGCATCACGTGGGCGGTGCTCCTCAACGGTGGCAGCCCGGCGGAAGGCGAAGACCTCCGCCGCTACGTGGACAAGGCGCTCGCTACGGTGACGCAATGGCCGGCCTGAGCGAGCGGAGCGAGCGCGTCCTGCGCTGGGGCATCCTGTCGACCGCCCGCATCAACCGGGCGCTCTTGGCGCCGCTCGCCGCCAGCGAGCGCAACGAGCTCGTCGCCGTCGCCAGCCGGGATGCGGCACGGGCCGAATCGTACGCGGCAGAGCACGGCATCCCGCTGGCCTTCGCGAGCTACGACGCGCTGTTGGCGAGCGACGACATCGACGTCATCTACAACCCGCTGCCGAACTCGCTGCACGCACCGCTCACCATCGCCGCGGCCGAGGCCGGCAAGCACGTGCTGTGCGAGAAGCCCCTCGCCCTCACCGTGGCGGAGGTGGACGCCATCACTGCTGCGGCGGCGGCCAACGGCGTCGTCGTGGCGGAGGCCTTCATGTACCGCCACCACCCTCAGACGTTGCGGGTCTGCGAGCTGGTGGCCGATGGCGCGATCGGGCGGCCGCTCACGGTGCGGGGCTCGTTCTCGTTCCCGCTGACGAACCCCGACGACGTCCGCCTGGACCCCGCGCTCGGCGGTGGCTGCCTCTGGGACGTCGGCTGCTACCCGCTCAGCTATGCCCGCACCGTGCTCGGTGATGCCCCCGAGGAGGCGGCGGCCTGGTGGTCGCCGTCCGACCGTGGGGTGGACCTCGCCCTCTGGGGTTCGCTGCGCTTCCCGAGCGGTGCGGTCGCCCAGATCGACGGCAGCTTCATGGCCCCGTTCCGCACCAACTTCGAGGTCGTCGGGACGGACGGCCTCATCGTCGTGCCCGTGCCGTTCAAGCCGGGCGCCGACGAGAGCATCCTGATCGGCCCCCACGTGGAGGCGCTCGAACCCGTTCGCATCACCGGCGGCGACCTCTACCGGGGCGAGGTGGAGGACCTCGCCGACGCCGTGCTCCTCGGCACCGCCCCGAGGGTGACGTTGGCCGACTCGCGGGTGAACACGGCGGCAATCCTGGCCTTGCTGGCCTCGGCCGCGGATGGCGGTCGACCAGTCCGCCTCTGAAGGAGTCGCATCGGCTCCGGCCGGCACTACCTTGCGGGGCATGGCAGAAGAGTCCTCCATCACCGTGGCCCCCAACGGGCCCTACCTCGTCACCGGGGCCGAGCTCGTGGTGAAGACGCCGGTGCACACCGACCAGGGTGAGCCCATCGCCTGGGTCACCAGCGCCCTCGACACCAACGAGCGCTATGCGCTCTGCCGGTGCGGCCACTCGGGGAAGAAGCCGTTCTGCGACGGCACCCACGCCCGCAACGGCTTCGACGGCACCGAGACAGCGGGTGGCAGCTACGCGGACCGGTCCAAGCGCTACGACGGTCCGGGCATCACCGTGCGCGACGACCGCGGCATCTGCGTGCACGCTGGCTTCTGCGGCACAGCGGCCACGAACGTGTGGAGGATGGTCGGCGCAGCCGGCGACACCGACGTCCGCTCGCAGATGATCGCCATGATCGAGCGCTGCCCCTCGGGCGCCCTCACCTACTCCTTCGACGAGGCGGTCGAGGGCAACGAGCCCGATCTCGCCACCAGGGTGGCCGTCATCCCCGACGGGCCGCTGTTCGTCACGGGCGCCATACCGGTCGCGATGTCCGACGGCCAGACCCTCGAGACGCGCCATCGGGTCACGCTGTGCCGGTGCGGCGAGTCGAAGAACAAGCCCCTGTGCGACGGCACCCACAAAGAGGTGGGCTTCCAGCACACGCCGTGAGACGGAGGGGTACGTTGCCTCGGCATGTGTGACGGCACAGCTCACGACCACGACCACCACGGGGAAGCAGCGGCGGCGAAACCGAGAGCAGTCGGCGGCGATGCGGTCGACCCCATCACGCTCGAGCCCGTCGACGAGGTCGTCATCACGACCCTGGTCGACAACAGCTACGACGGCCTGATGGTGGACATGGGTCCCGCTCATCGGGCGGCGATGGGCCGGGTGCCGCCGGTGGCCGCGCCGCAGTTCGACGCGGGCGTGACCGTGCCGGGTTTGCTCGCCGAGCACGGGTTCTCGGCGCTGGTCACGGTGCGGCGCGGCGAGCGCACCCACACCCTGCTGTTCGACACGGGTGTCTCCCCCGACGGGCTGGCCACCAACATGGAGCGTCTGAGCATCGACGCCGGCAGCATCGAAGCGGTCGTCCTCAGCCATGGTCACTTCGACCACGCCGGCGGACTGCCCGGCCTGGCCCGCCTCCGGCGCGGGAGTGGCCTCCCGCTCACCCTGCACCCGTTGGTGTGGACACGCCGGCGGGCGGTGTTCCCCGATCGGCCGGCGTGGGAGCTGCCCACGTTGCGGCGCAGCTCCATCGAGGCCGAGGGCTTCGAGGTCATCGAGCGACGCCAGCCCTCGGTGCTCCTCGACGGCTGCGTGCTCATCACCGGCGAGGTCGACCGCACGACCGACTTCGAGCAGGGCATGCCCTACCACGAGGCCGAGCGCGACGGTCGATGGGAGCCCGATCCGCTGATCCTGGACGACCAGGCACTCGTGGTCCACGTCCGGGGCCAAGGGCTCGTCGTGCTCACCGGCTGTGGCCACGCCGGAGCCGTGAACATCGCCCGCTACGCCATGCGCCTCACCGGCGTCCCATCGCTCCACGGCCTGCTCGGCGGCTTCCACCTCACCGGTCCGGCATTCGAGCCCCTCATCGAGCCGACCGTGGCCGCGCTGGGTGAGCTTGCGCCGGCCCTGGTCGTGCCGGCGCATTGCACCGGTTGGCGGGCCCAGCACCGCCTAGCCGCGGTGCTGCCCGATGCCTTCGTGCCCAACGCCGTCGGCACGTCGTTCACCCTTGCCGCCGCGTAGGTGCACCCCGGTCAGTCCATCCGCAGGCCGCCGTCGACGTTCAGGGTCTGGCCCGTGATGTAGCTGGCGTCGTCGCTGGCCAGGTAGGCCACGGCCGCGGCCTGCTCCTCGACGCGGCCCTGGCGGGCCATGGGGATGCGGGAGATGGCGCCCTTACGGGGTGCTTCGGCGTCGAGGCCGTACCGGGCGGCGGTACGGCCGAAGGTGCCGTCCATCATGTCGGTGTCGGTGCTCCCGGGGCACACGCAGTTCACCCGGACGCCCACCGGCGCCAGCTCGACTGCGAGCTGCTGCGTGAGCCCGATGACGCCCCACTTCGTGGCGCAGTACGCCCCGTAGTTGGGCAGTCCCTGGCGGCCGGCCATCGACGAGATGTTGATGATGCAGCCACCCCGCCCGTTGGCTCGCAGCTGACCGATGGCGGCTTTGGTGACGAGGTAGACGCCGTTGAGGTTCACGTCGACGGTGCGATACCAGACGTCGTCGTCCATGTCGGCGATCGGGGCGGCACCCGCGTCGCTCGGGAGCGCCGCGTTGTTCACCAGGATGTCGAGCCCGCCGAGCGGCAGCGCGGCGTCCACCATCGCCTGCACGTCGGCCTTGACGGTCACGTCGCCCTCGATCGCGATGGCCCGCCGGCCGAGGGCCTCGATCTCCTCGGCCACCGATGCCACCCCCAGCCACCCCTCGGCCTGCTCGTGCGATGGGTAGCTCGACGGGGGCCGACCGATGCCGGTCACCACCACGTCGCACCCCTCCTCGGCCAGGCGCAGCGCGATGGCGCGCCCGATCCCCCGCTTGCGGGCCGCGCCGGTCACCATCGCCACCTTGCCCTCGAGACCTCTCATCGGGCGCACCGTAGGCTCCCCGCGGCCCGACTCACGAGGTTCTCGGGACGGGTCGCGGCGCCAGGCGCCGTCCATGCTCCCCAGAACCAGATCCGTCCCGAGATTTCGAGCGCCGGACGGCCACGACCGTCAGCTCAGGGGATCAGCAGGACACGCCCAAAGGCCCGGCGGCTCTCGATGTAGCGGTGCGCCTCCGCCGCCTCGGCCAGGGCGAACGTCCGGTCGATCACGACCTGGAGCTCCCCGGACGCGACCCGGCGGAGGAGTGCCTGGATCATCGGGTGCGTGCGCTGGCCGTTCAGCCCCATCTCGGCGCCTAGGAACACGCCGGTGATCGACCCGTTCTTCTGCATGATCGGCCAGATCTCGGGGGACTGCTCCTCCCGACCCGCCCGCCCCACCCAGCTGATCCGGCCGCGGTAGGCCAGGGCGCCGATGCTCGCCTCCAACGTGCGGCCGCCGACCGGGTCGACCACCAGGTCCACGCCGCGCCCATCGGTGAGGCGCTGCACCTCGCTCACGACATCGCTCGTCGCGTAGTTGATGCCGTGGTCCGCCCCGAAGTCGGCCAACCGGGCAAGGCGATCGTCGCTCGACGCCGTCGCCAGCACCGTGGCACCCGCGGCCTTGGCCAGCTGGATGGCAGCCAGGCCGACGCCGCCCGCCCCGGCCTGGACGAGCACCGTCTCACCGGCCTGCAGATGACCGAACTCGAAGAGGCAGTCGTCGGCCGTGCCGAACTCGATCGGGACGCCTGCCGCCGACTCCAGCGGCAAGCCGTCGGGCACCGGCCACGCCGCCCGGGCCGCCACGCTGACCACCTCGGCGTGGGACCCGTAGCCCATGGTGGCCACCACGCCCTGACCCGCGACGAAGCCGCTGACGCCCGCACCTACCTCGCGCACGACGCCAGCCGCCTGGTATCCGACCACGTGGGGCCGAGTGGCCAGCACACCGCCCTGGCGGTGCAAGAGGTCGCCTCCCTGGATGGCCACCGCAGCCACGTCCACCAGCAGGCCCCCCGGACGCACCTCGGGCTCGGCCACGTCCTCGTAGCGGAACACGTCCGGTCCGCCGGTCTCGTAGAACACCGCTGCCTTCATGAGCCGACCGTACCGGCACGCCGCCTCGCCGGCCTCTCCGTCCGCCGTAGCGTGCCTCGGTGGCCCGACCCCCCGAACGCGAGCGTCACCCGATCGGCCGCCGACCGGCCGGCGGGTTGACCGACGGCCAGCGCCTCGCCGCCCTGGGCGGCCTCGTCGGGCCAGCGGGCTTCATCACCGCATGGGTGGTCTCGGGCGCACTGACCGACGGCTACGCCGCGGTCGACGACGCGATCAGCCGGCTGGCCGCCGTCGACGCCCCGACCCGGATGCTGATGACCGGCGGGTTCGTGGTGTTCGGTGTGGGCGTGCTCGGCTACGCCAGCGCACTGCGCCATGGTCTCGCCGGCTGGAGCTGGGCGGCGGCGGCGACGAGCGCGATCGCCACGCTGGGTGTGGCCGCCAGCCCCCTCGATCGCTCCGCCGCCCTCGACACCCTCCACGGGGTGTTCGCGGGGATCGGCTACGTGGCGCTCGCCGCCACGCCGCTGCTTGCCATCGCACCCCTGCGCCGCGCCGGACGCTCGTCGTGGGCTCGGGCCGCCACCGGAGCAACCGCGGTGGCGGGCACCTGCCTTGCGCTCACGCTGACCGGCGCGCGCCACGGCCTGTTCCAGCGCATCGGCCTCGGCGCAGGCGACCTCTGGATCATGGCGACGGCGGTCGCCCTGGCCCGGGACTTGCTGCGGCCTCAGCCCAGCGCCTAGGAAGCGCTCGTCCTGCCGAGGGAACCCCAGGGGGTCGCGCCATGCCCATCGCCGATGTCACCGACGAACCGATCGACCGCCTGGTCGACCTGAGCGGGAAGGTGGCCGTCGTCACCGGAGGAGCACGGGGGATCGGCGCGGCCACCGTGCGGCGGCTGGCCGAGGCCGGTGCTGCCGTCGTCGTCGCCGATCTCGACGTGGCCGGCGCCGAGCAGACGGCGGCGGAGGTGAGCGCGTCGACCGGCAGCAACGTCGTGACCGCCGCGTGCGACGTGACCGATACCGCGACGATCATCGCCGCCGCCGAAACGGCCGTCGTCGACCTGGGCGGGCTGCACATCTGGGTGAACAACGCCGGCATCTACCCGACCACCGGCCCGGCCCTCGATGCCCTTGACGCCTTCGTGGACCGCATGCTCGAGGTGAACGTGCGGGGCACCTACGCCGGTGCCCGCGAGGCGGCACGGCGGATGAGCGAGGGAGGCGTCATCGTGAACCTGGCCTCGACCGCCGGCTTCTCCGGCGCCGTCGGCATCAGCGCCTACGTCGCCTCCAAGCACGCCGTCGTCGGGCTGACCAAGGCGATGGCCAACGAGTTCGGCCCGCTCGGCATCCGGGTGCTCGGCATCGCCCCGACGGTGATCGACACCCCTGGGGTACGGGACCAGCTCGCACCGCTGAAGGAGGCCGGGCTCGACGTGGGGGCGACGATGGCGGCCAACCCCCTCGGCCGCGCTGGCGTGCCCGACGACGTCGCCCGCGTCGTGCTGTTCTGCGCCAGCGATCTCTCGGCCTTCATGACCGGCTCCACGCTGCTCGTCGACGCCGGCACCCTGGCCCGCTGAGGGCCCTCTACCTGTGCACATCGGGTGGACATCGGAGTGGACAACACGGGGTGTCCTGGGGATGACAGAGAAAGTCTGGGGAGAACCCTGGGGATTGGAAAAGAACGCTTGACCTGCAGTTTCGCGGCGTGCAGAGTGGTCGTCAGCCGAGCGGAACGAGTGGTGCGGAGAACGGGGTCGGGGCCGGAAGGCGCAAGCCGGAAGGGTCCGGCACCGGGACCGTCCAGGAAGGCCGAGCGGTTAGGAAAGGTGTTCACCAACCCATGGGCCCTCGGGCACGTGGGGTCGGGCCCGGAAGCCGGCGGCAACGTCGAGGGAAGGGTTCGGCACTCGGGTGGGGGGCCCTCGGGCCCGAAGCCCGGGACAAGGACATCGCCCGCCGGAGCTTGCTCCGACGGGCGATGGATGTGATCGACGCGAAGGCTAACGCCGGCTACGACGATCGCGGTGGATGCCCAACCGAACCGAGCTGCCCCGAGGGGCCGTCGGGCTTCGGCCCGGAGGCCACTCGGGGCGCTCATCGTTTTCGTGCGACACCCACACACGAGGCACACTTGAGCATGGGCGGGTTCGAGTTGCAGCGGGTGTCGATCCACGGCCACGAGGTCCGCTACCGCTGCACCGGCCACGGCCCGGTGCTGCTCCTCATCCACGGCATCGCGGGAAGCTCGCGCACGTGGCGGGAAGTCATGCCGGCGCTGGCCCAGCACCACACCGTGCTCGCCCCGGACCTGCTGGGCCACGGCGAGTCGGCCAAGCCGATCGGCGACTACTCGCTGGGCGCCTATGCGAGCGGCCTGCGCGACCTCCTCGGCGTGCTCGGCATCCCCCGCGCCACAGTCGTGGGCCACTCGTTCGGCGGTGGCGTCGCCATGCAGCTCGCCTACCAACACCCCGAGACATGCGAGCGTCTCGTGCTCGTGGCAAGTGGGGGCCTCGGCCGCGAGGTCACCTGGCTGCTACGCCTGCTCACCCTGCCCGGCGTCGAGTACCTCCTGCCGTTCGTCCTGCCGTCGTTCGTGCGAGACCGCGGCAACGAAGTCAGCCGGCTGCTGCACGCACGAGGTCTCCGGTCGGCTCGGCTCGACGAGCTGTGGCGGTCCTACGGCTCGTTGGCCGATTCTCCCAACCGCCAGGCGTTCGTGCGCACCCTGCGGGCCGTGCTCGATCCGGGCGGCCAGGTGGTGAGCGCGACCGACCGGCTGTACCTGGCGGCTCGGGTGCCCACGCTGATCATGTGGGGCGAACGCGACCAGGTCATCCCGGTCCGACACGCGCACGACGCCCACGACGCCATCCCCGACAGCCACCTGGAGGTGTTCCCGGGCGTGGGGCACTTCCCGCAGGTGGAGCAGCCCGAGGCGTTCGTCGCCGCCCTCGAGCACTTCCTGGCCACCACCGAGCCAGGTGCCGCCGGACCCGAGACCTACCGGGACCTCCTGCTCCAGCGGTCGGGGGCGGGCTGATCCGTCACCCGACCGGCGCGGCGCGATGTCGTAGGGTCGAGCGACCGGTTCCTGGAGGGTGGGCATGTACCAGACGATCGTGGTGGGCACCGACGGCTCGACGACCTCGCTCGGCGCTGTTCGCAGGGCCGCCGAGCTGGCCCAGCTGGCCGGAGCGACGCTGCACATCGTGACCGCCATCCGCGATTCGGTCGACTACGCGATTGCCGCGTCCGTGGCCACGGCGATGCCCGCCGACCTGGCCCAGGGCATGGCCGCCGCGGCCGACGACGCGCTGGCGAAGGCGGCCGAGGTGGCCGGTCATGTCGGCGTGGAAGCGATCACCCACGTCGAGAACGGTGAGGCGTCCGAGGTGCTGGTTCACGTCGCCCAGCACGTGGGTGCCGACCTGTTGGTCGTGGGCAATCGGGGCATGTCGGGCAAGGCGCGGTTCATCCTCGGCAGCGTGCCGAACCGGTGCGCCCACCACGCGCCCTGCTCGATCCTCATCGTCCACACGACCTGACCACGCGGCGCGGCGCCCGGTGCCGCCGGGCCTCGGCCGGTAGGTTGGTCACATGGCCCCCGTGGCCGGCCGCACCTGGGGCCGCCGCATCGTCGCCGCCGTCGTGCTCGGCGCCATCGTCGCGCCGGCCGTCATCGACCGCGACAGCTTCCCGCTGTCGACCTACCCGATGTACGCCGACACCCGCGGCGAAGTCGTCAGCCTGCCGATCGCCGTCGGTCTCGACGCAGGCGGCGCGAGGCGAACGCTCTCCCTCGCCACGATCGCACAGACCGACGACCCGCTGATCGCCGTCGCCCTGCTCAGCCAGGCCGTCGCCGGCGGCGAGACCGGGGCGCTGTGCGAGGAGATCGCCGACCGCGCCCCAGCCGGCATCGTGGCCATCGAGATCGCCGACGAGGAGCACGATGTCATCGAGCGGGCGGCCGGCGGGGACTCGCTGGTCTCCCGAACGGTGCGCGCCCGCTGCGAGGTGTCGGGGTGACGAGCCCGTGGCACCGCGCCGGCGCCTGGCTCTTCGCGCCGGCGCCGCCCGAGCGGCTGGCCGTGCTTCGCCTCCTCACCGGGGCGTTCTCCGTGGTGTACCTCACGGTGCGGATCCGCCCGTACGTGGCGCTCGCCGATGGCCAACCGGATCGCTTCGAGCCAGTTGGCGCGCTCGCCGCGCTGCCGTCTCCCCTTCCCGCCTGGTTGGTCCTCGGCCTGGTGGCCAGCGCCCTCGCGCTCGGCCTCGCCTTCACCGCCGGAGCGTGGTTCCGGTTCACCGGGCCCGGCTTCGCCGTCGTGCTACTGGCGTTGACCACCTACCGCAGCTCGTGGGGCCAGCTCCTGCACTTCGAGAACCTGATGGTGCTCCAGGTGCTCATCGTCGCCGCGGCCGCGAGCGCGGACGCCCTCTCGGTCGACGCTCGGCGCCACCAACGACTCGACCGGGATGGCGTCAGCTATGGCTGGCCCGTCCGCCTGGCCGCCCTGGTGACGGTGACGACGTACGTGCTCGCCGGTGTGGCCAAGCTGCGCATCGGCGGGCTGGAATGGATGCTCGGCGACACGCTGCGCAACCACGTCGCCTACTCCGCTGCCCGCCTCGACCTCCTCGGCGGCACACCGTCGCCACTGGCCCGAGCGCTGGTCGGCCACGCCTGGGTGTTCCCGCCGCTCGCCGTGGCCAGCGTCGCCGTCGAGCTGTCCGCGCCCGTGGCGCTGCTCGGCGGACGCATCCG
>CAZTVJ010000469.1:0-2450 GCA_964616935.1 uncultured Acidimicrobiales bacterium
GCCACGGCGACGGCGACGGTCGCCCAGTCCTGGGCCCGCGTCGTGAACTTCCGGTAGCTCCAGCCCGTCGCGCCCTGGCGGGGCACGCGGATCTCGACGAGCACCTCGTCGGGGGCGAGGGCGACGGCCCAGAAGCCCTCGAAGAAGTCGCCGACCGCGATGGTGCGGCGGCCGCCAGGCCCGTCGGCGACCATGGACGCCCCGAGCGCGAGCAACGCGCAGCACAGGTCCGACGCCGGGTCGCCGTGGGCCACGGAGCCACCGATCGTGCCCCGATTGCGGACCTGCGGGTCGCCCACGAGGCCGGCGGTGAACGCCAGGAGCGGCGCCTCGGTCGCGAGCAGGTGTGAGCGCTCGAGGTCGCGGTGGCGGGTGAGGCCCCCGATGGCCACCTCGTCGCCCTCGATGCGCACGTAGGAGAGCCCTGGTACGCGGCCGAGATCGACCAGCACGGCCGGCGTGGCGAGGCGGAGCTTCATGAGCGGGAGCAGGGTGTGCCCGCCAGCCAGCAGCTTGGCGTCGTCGCCGTGCTCACAGAGCGCGGCGACGGCTTCGGCGACAGACGTGACCGGCACGTGCTCGAAGGCTGCTGGGATCACGCCCCACCTCCATGCGCAGCAGCCCACTGCACCGATCGCACGATCATCTCGTAGCCCGTGCAACGACAGAGGTTGCCCTCCAGCGCGTGGCGGATGTCGTGCTCGGTGGGCACCGGGTTCTCGGCCAGCAGGGCGGTCGTGGCCATGAGCATGCCGGAGGTGCAGTAACCGCACTGCAGGCCGTGCTCTTGGCGGAACCCCTCTTGGACGGCGCTGAAGCCGTCGAAGGGGCCGCCCAGGCCCTCGACGGTGGTGACCTCGTGACCGTCGGCCTGCACGGCGAGCACCGTGCAGCTCTTCACGGCATCGCCGTCGAGCAGCACGGTGCAGGCACCGCAGTTCGACGTGTCGCACCCGACGTGGGTACCGGTCAGGCGCTCGTGCTCACGGATGTAGTGCACGAGCAGGGTGCGGGCCTGGACGTCGTGGGCGGTCGCGGCCCCGTTCACGGTGATGCGGACATTGGGCATCAGTCGCGCTCCTGTTGCAGGGCCTGCCACACCTTCTCGGCGGTGACGGGCATGTCGAGGTGCTCGACGCCGAAGGGGGCGAGGGCATCGACCACGGCGTTGACGACGGCGGCCGGGGCGCCGACGGCGCCGCTCTCGCCGATGCCCTTGGCGCCCAGCGGGTTGTTGGGGCACAGCGTGGTCGTGCGCCCGGCCACGTAGTTGGGCAAGTCGGGCGCCGACGGCACCAGGTAGTCGACGAGGTTGGCCGTCAGCGGCTGGCCCGTGTCGGGGTCGTAGACCACGGCTTCGAACAGGGCCTGGGCGATGCCCTGGGCCACGCCCCCGTGCACCTGGCCCTCCGCGAGCAGCGGGTTGATGACGGTGCCGCAATCGTCGACGAGCACCATGCGCCGGATGCCGATCCGCCCGGTGCGGCGATCGATCTCGACGACGCAGCCGTAGGCACCCGACGGGTACGAGAAGTTCGGGCTCTCCTGGAACAGGCGCTCCTCCAGCGAGCCGGCCTGGAGCTCGGGAGGCAGGCGCAGCGGCTGGAAGCTGGCCCAGGCCACGTCGCCCCAGCCGACCAACTTGCCGGGCGATCCCTTCACGTTGAACGCGTTGTCCTTCACCTCAAGGTCCTCTTCGGCCGCCTCGAGGAGGTGGGCCGCGATCTTCTTGGCTCGCGCCAGGACGCGCTGGCTCACGACCATCACCGCCGACCCGGTCGTCGGCACCCCGCGCGACCCCATGGTGCCGATGCCCTGCAACACCGTGGCGGTGTCGCCGTGCAGCACGCTGATGCGCTCGAACGGGATGCCCAGCTCGTCGCTGGCGATCTGGGCGAAGGTCGTCTCGTGGCCCTGACCGTGCGGCGACGAACCGACGAACAGCATCGCCGAGCCGTCGGGCTGCACCCGCACCTGCGCGCTCTCCCAGGACCCCAGGTGCCCGAAGCCCTCGAGCGAACCGTTGGGCCCGAACCCCGCTATCTCGAGCCAGCACGACAGGCCTATCCCGAGCAGCGGTGCGGCCGGGTCGTCAAGGCGAGCGCGCTGCTCAGCCCGCACCGCGTCGTAGTCGAGAAGCCGCAAGCACTCGGCCAGCGCCGCAGGGAAGTCGCCGCTGTCGTAGACGACCGCCTCGTTGTGCGTCTCGTAGGGGAACTGGCTCGGCGGGATGAAGTTGCGCCGGCGCACCTCCGCCGGGTCGAGGCCGGTGCGCCGGGCGACGAGGTCGACGACGCGCTCGATCATGTAGGCGGCCTCCGGCCGGCCGGCCCCCCGATACGCGGCTACCGGCGTCGTGTTCGTGGCGACGGTGCGAAAGCTGGTGGCGACCTTCGGGATCTTGTAGCAGCCGGCAGCCATCCAGGTCGTCAGCACCGCGAGGCCGAGCC
>CAZTVJ010000470.1:0-2573 GCA_964616935.1 uncultured Acidimicrobiales bacterium
CGTGCAGGCGCTGGTGAAGCTGAAGACCTACCTCGACTACGGCACCTTCCAGCCCATCCAGATCGCCGCGACGGTCACGATGAACGAGGCCCCCGAGTACCCGCGGGAGGTCTGCTCGATCTACCAGGGTCGGCGGGACGCGCTGTGCGACGGCCTCGAGCGCATCGGCTGGGAGATCCCGAAGCCGGGCGGCACGATGTTCGTGTGGGCGCCCATCCCGGAGCCCTACAAAGAGCTGGACTCGCTCGAGTTCGCGTCGCTGATCATCCGCGAGTGCGAGGTGGCCACGTCGCCCGGCGTCGGCTTCGGGCCCGGCGGCGACGGGTTCGTCCGCTTCGCGCTCATCGAGAACGAGCAGCGGATCGCCCAAGGCATCCGCAACATGCGCAAGGGCCTCATAAAGTTGTGAGACCGGTGTGACCGGCGGTTGCACCATCGTTGCCGGGTTCACATGCCCGTCATCATCCTGTGACGCCGCGCCGGTACGGTGCGGTGCCCATGGCCTTCTACGTCGTTCGCGTGTGGTTGCCGGACCGGCCCGGCGCGCTCGGCCAGGTCGCCAGTCGCATCGGCGGGGTCCGCGGCGACGTCGTGGGGATCGAGATCCTGGAGCGGGGCGCGGGCCGCGTCATCGACGAGCTCGTCGTCGCGCTGCCCGACGACGAGCTGGTCGAGCTGCTCATCGCGGAGATCGACCAGGTCGACGGGGTGGACGTCGAGGACGTGCGACCGGTACTGGGCGAGCGGCTCGACACGCAGATCTCTGCGCTGGAGATCGCCGAGCGACTCGTCCGCGAGCCCGACGCCGAGGCCGCGCTCAGCCGCCTGTGCCGGGACCTGTTCGCCGAGCTCGCGGCGGACTGGGTGACGGTGGTGGCGCTGGAGCCCGTCGCCACGGTCGCCGCGACCGGTGAGGCCCCATCGGCCGCATGGCTCGCGGCCTTCCTCGACGGGACCAGCCACCTGGAGTCGTCGGAGGACGAGGGCTCGGCACCCCCCGACCTCGCCTGGGGAGTGCTTCCGGCCAGCGGACTGGTGCTCGTGATCGGTCGTCGGGGCAGGGCCTTCCGCAGCCGGGAGCGGCGTCAGGCGGGGCTGCTCGCCCGTGTCACCGATGGCCTGCTGGCCCAATTCGGCGCGGTCGCCACTCCGGCCGGCGGCGCAGCCTGAGCGATCCGGCTCGTCAGCGCGAGCGCTTGGCCCGCGCGTTGCCCGCGTTCGTGCGCGTGGTCGGTTGGGGCTTGGGCTTCGGGCCGTCGGTCGTCGCGGCCTTGGTCGAGGTCTTCGCCGTTGCCGTGGAGGACTCGCGGGCCTGGCGGGCGCCCCCCCACTGGGGAGGGTTCCACCCGAACTTCACCATGAGCACGGCGATCCCGAGGTACATGATCCCGCCGGCGACCACGCCGGCCAGGAGGCCTGACAGGTTCGTGCGTCCGAAGAGCGAGAAGGCGAGCGTCGCCACGACGGCATACACGACGAACGGCACGATGAGGCGCTTCCAAGGAACCGGTCGAGCTGCGTCCCAAGCCATGTGAACAGTTTGTAGCACCGTTCCCGCCCCATCCGGTCAGCGCCTGCGTGGCTTAGCGTGGTGCCCATGCGCGTGGGAGTGCTCACCGGCGGTGGCGACAGCCCGGGGCTGAACGCGGTCATCCGCGCCATCGTCCGCAAGGGCTGCAACCACTACCACGACGAGATGTTCGGCTTCCAGAACGCATGGGACGGGGTCATGGAGCAGCGCTACCTCGACCTCACCGTCGAATCCACTCGCGGGCTGCTGCCCAAGGGCGGCACGATGCTCGGCACCCGCCGGGGCAGCCCCTTCGACCATCCGGACGGTCTCGACAAGGTGAAGGCCGCGTTCACCGACCTCGTGCTCGACGGGCTCGTGGTGATCGGAGGCAATGGCACGCTGACCGTCACGCAGATGCTCTACGAGCAGCTCGGTGTCCCCGTGGTCGGTGTGCCGAAGACGATCGACAACGACATCGAGGGCACCGACGTCACATTCGGCTTCCACACCGCCGTCCAGATCGCGACGGACGCCATCGATCGCCTCCACACCACCGCGGAGTCGCACAACCGGGTGATGCTCGTGGAGGTCATGGGCCGCGATGCCGGCTGGATCGCCACGTACGCGGGCATCGCCGGTGGGGCCACCGTCATCCTGGTGCCCGAGTCGCCATTCGATCTCGACGAGGTCATCAAGATCATCCGACGTCGCCATTCGCGTGGCCGCTACGCCTCCATCGTCGTGGTGGCGGAAGGGGCGGTGCCGAAGCCAGGCACGCTGCAGCTGACCACGGCACCGATCGACCAGTTCGGTCACGCCAAGCTCGGCGGCGTCGCCTACGACATCGCCGCCGAGATCGAACGGCGGACCGGCTTCGACACCCGCGTCGTGGTGCTCGGCCACGTCCAGCGCGGCGGTACCCCCAGCGCCTACGACCGGGTGCTGTCGACCCGCTACGGCCTGGCCGCCATCGACGCCGTCCACGACAAGGCCTGGGGTGAGATGGTCGTCTACCGGGAGATGCGGATCGAGCGGGCCCCGCTGCGGCTGGCCCTCGGCC
>CAZTVJ010000471.1:0-2666 GCA_964616935.1 uncultured Acidimicrobiales bacterium
CGAACTTGTCCCACGCCAGGGCCGGCTCCGTCATGTCGGTCTCGATCCACCCGGGCAGGATGGCGTTGGCCCGGATGCCGTCGCGGGCGTGCTCCACGGCGACCGCCTTCATCAGGGCGACCACGCCCGCCTTCGAGGCGCCGTAGTGCTCGCCGCGCTGCTGGCCCTGGACCGACGAGCCCGACGTGGTCACCACCAGGCTGCCGCCGCCGCCCCGATCGACCATGTGCCGTACCGCGGCCTGCAACGTGAAGAAGGCACCGTCCAGGTTCACCCGCATCACGCGGCGCCACTCGTCGGCGGTCATGCCCAGGAAGCTGGGAGCCTGGCCGCCCACACCGGCGTTGGCGAAGCAGGCGTCGACCCGGCCGAGCTGCTCGAGCGTGGCGGCGAACGCCGCCTCGACCTGATCCTGGTCACCCACATCGCACACCACGTCCGCCACCTGACGCCCGTGGCGCGCCAACTGCTCCCGGGCGGCGGCGTTCTTCGCGGGGTTCGTGCCCCAGATGGCCACGTCGGCACCGTGAGCAGCCAGTGCATCCGCCATCCCGAGCCCGATGCCGCTGTTGCCGCCCGTCACGAGGGCCACCCGGCCGCTCAGGTCGAACAGGTTCTCCATGGGCCGACCCTAGGCACCCGACCGCTGAGCAGGCCGAGCGCCCTGCCCGGCGGTAACGTCAGGACGAACTCCGGAGCCTGCCCATGATCCTCGAGACCATCCACGAGCCAGCCGACCTGCGCCCCCTCAGCTATCCCGAGCTCGACGAGCTCGCTGGCGAGATTCGCGACTTCATCGTGCAGGCGGTGGCAACCAACAGTGGACACCTGGGGTCGAACCTTGGTGCGGTCGAGCTGACGTTGGCGCTCCACCGGGTGTTCGAGTCACCCCTCGACGCCATCCTGTGGGACACCGGCCACCAGGCCTACGTCCACAAGATCGTCACTGGGCGCCAGGCCGGGTTCGAGCAGCTGCGCCAAGCCGGCGGCCTGTCCGGGTATCCCAGCCGCGAGGAGAGCCCCCACGACTACGTGGAGAACTCCCACGCATCCACCATCTTGAGCTACGCCTACGGGCTCGCCTGCGCCCGCGACGCCGGCGTCGACCATCACCGCCACATCGTCGCCGTGATCGGTGACGGCTCCTTGACCGGCGGCATGGCCTACGAGGCGCTCAACAACCTGGGGCACAGCGGCCGCAAGGTGATCACGGTCCTGAACGACAACGGGCGCTCGTACGCGCCGACGGTCTCCAACCTGTCGGGCAGCCTCACCAAGATCCGCCTCAACCCCGTCTACATGCGCCGCCAACGCAAGCTGGAGGAGGTGCTGCGCGGGCTGCCGCTCGTCGGCCGTCAGGCCGAGAAGGGGATGGAGGCAGCCAAGGCGGCGATCCGCGAGTACGTCAACCCGCCCGTGTTCTTCGAGTCGCTCGGGGTGCGGTACGTGGGCCCGGTCGACGGCCACAACATCGAGGACATGGAGCATGCCCTCCGCAACGCCACGGAGTTCGACGAACCCATCGTCGTGCACGTGCTCACCCAGAAGGGCCGCGGGTACCCGCCGGCCGAGGACGACGACGAGAAGCACCTGCATGATGCGCCCGTGTTCGACCCCCGCACCGGGCCACCAAAGGCCGTGCCCACGGGCTACACGCAAGCCTTCGCCGAGGCCATCCTGAAGGAAGCCGAGCTCGACCCCCGCTTGGTGGCCATCACGGCCGCCATGCCCGGGCCCACCGGGCTCCTCCCCTTCCAGGACCGCTTCCCCGACCGCTTCTTCGACGTCGGCATCGCCGAGCAGCACGCCGTCACCGCGGCCGCCGGCATGGCCATGGGCGGCCTGCGCCCGGTCGTGGCCCTCTACTCGACGTTCCTCAACCGTGCCTGGGACCAGGTGGTCTACGACGTCGCCCTCCATCGGCTGCCGGTCGTGTTCTGCTTGGACCGCGCCGGCATCACGGGCGACGACGGCGCGTCGCACCACGGCATCTACGACATGGCCCTGCTCACCAAGGTGCCCGGCATGACGATGTTCGCTCCCTCATCCGCGCAGGAGCTGGCGGTGATGCTGCACGACGCCATCGAGCTCTGCGACGGCCCCGCCGCCATCCGCTGGCCGAAGGGCCAGGCCCGCCAGGTGCCCGACCACGAGGTCGGGTCCGGCCTCCAGGCGCGACGGGTGCGCGAGGGCAATGAAACGGTCTGCATCCTGGCCGTCGGCAAGATGGTGGCCGCGGCCGAGAAGGCTGCGCGCACGTTGGCGGGCGAGGGCATCGACGCGACCGTGTGGGACGTCAGGGTCGTGAAGCCGTTCGATCCGGCGATGCTGGCCGACGCCGCCCGCCATCGCCTGGTGGTGACGGTGGAGGACGGCATTCGCGATGGTGGCGTCGGATCACACCTCGCGGCCGAGCTGACGGCCTGCTGTGCCGGCCGCTCGAAGCCGCGGGTCGAGATCCTCGGTGTGCCGGTGCAGTTCATCCAGCACGGCAAGCCCGACCGCATCCTCGCCAACCTGGGCCTCGATGCCGATGGGATCACCAACTCAGTTCGCAACGCCCTCGGCCGCACCCCCGCCTGACCCCCGCCTGACCCCCGCCGGCCCCCGCCGGACCCCGCCGGACCCCGCCCATCCCCGCGCCAGCCGACCAGATTCTCGGGACG
>CAZTVJ010000472.1:0-1713 GCA_964616935.1 uncultured Acidimicrobiales bacterium
GCGGTCACGGTCGCCTCGTTCCATCCCGAGCGGTCGGGCGAGGCCCGCCTGCACGAGCAGTTCCGCCAGGAGGTCAGGGTCTGATGGCCGGTCACTCGAAGTGGGCCACGATCAAGCACCAGAAGGGCGCCAAGGACAAGGCGCGCGGCAAGCTCTTCGCCAAGCTGATCCGCCAGGTGGAGGTGGCCGCACGAGAGGGAGGCGGCGACCTCGAGGCCAACGCCACGCTGCGCACCATGTACGCGAAGGCGCGGGCTGCTTCCGTGCCGATCGACACGATCGACCGGGCCGTGAAGCGGGGGACCGGCGAGCTCGAAGGCGTCACCTACGAGTCGATCCAGTACGAGGGCTACGCGCCGTGCGGCGTGGCCGTGCTGGTCGACGTGCTGACCGACAACCGCAACCGGACTGGGGCCGAGGTGCGCAACGTGTTCGTCAAGATGGGGGGTTCGATGGCAGAACCGGGCTCCGTGTCGTGGCAGTTCAGCCGGCGCGGCATCGTGCTCGTGCCCGGCACCGTGGGCGAGGACGAGGTGATGCTGGCCGCGTTGGACGCCGGCGCCGAGGACGTCGTCGACGACGGAGGCACCTGGAGCATCACGTGCGAACCCGGCCGGGTCGAGCAGGTCCGCGAGGCCCTGGAAGCCGGTGGCATCGTCGTCGACTCGGCCGAGTCGACGCTCATCTCGTCCACGACGGTGCCACTGGAGAGCACCGAGGATGCGAAGAAGGTCCTGCGCGTCATCGATGCCCTCGAGGACAACGACGACGTACAGGACGTCTACGCCAACTTCGACATCCCCGGCAGCATCCTCGAGGCGATCGACGCCTGACGCCAAAGACCGGTGGCCGGGCCGGGTGGGGACCGACCACCGGAGCTCGACTCAGCCGGTCTCGTCACCTGGCTTGGCGCGAGCGACGACGAGCATGGCGGCCAGGCCCGCGGCAACGAGCGCGACGCCGAGCACGGTGACGCCCACCTGCGAGCCCGTCTCGGGGAGGCGACCGTCAGGCACGACCGCCTCGCTGGACCGGGTGACCGACGTCGGTGTCGCGGTGACGTCGGGTGACGTGGTCCCGGGTGCGGTTCCTGGCGTGGTCGACGTCGCTGCAACGGTCGGGGTGGTGGTGCCCGGGACCGTCGTGGGCGTCGTGGTGGTGGCCGCCTCCGGGCACACGCACTCCAGCTCACGCGTGTTGTCGAGCAGGACCCGGCCCGAGCGGACACCGACGCCGATGACGCGGATCCTCACGGTGCCGGTCGCCGGCTCCGGGATGAGGACGGAGCCGCCCGCGCCCGGCGCCACCCCGTCCCGGACGGGTTGCACGGCGATGACGGCCTGCGACACGGGCCCTGTGCCGGCGGAGAAGTCGACCCGCTCGCCCACGTCGCGTCCGACGCCGAACCGCAGCAGGAAGCCACGCTGGGGCACGCAGACGAACTCGGTGTACGACCAGACGCGGCTTCCGTCGCCAGGAGCGCCGGGGCCGCAGCCCTCGCACGGGACGGTGGGCACGGTCTGGGCCGATGCCGGCACGACGGACGTGGCGAGGCCGATGGCGAGGAAGCCACCCGCGAGGAGGGCCCGGCCGATGTGACGACGCCGGGGTGTTCGAAGGCGCGCCGAACTCGCGACACGACCTGCCGATGCATGCAGCATGAATGACCGCCCTTGGTCAACTGGGGGTGGCCCTGAGAAGGGCGCGCCCGTT
>CAZTVJ010000473.1:0-5201 GCA_964616935.1 uncultured Acidimicrobiales bacterium
GTTCGCGCCGCTGTTCGAGCTCGAGCGGCTGCCTCAGCTGCTGCGACGACGCACGGTCGGGGCCGAGCAGGCCGCCCCCACCGGGTGAGGTGGCAGGCTGGCGACGTGACGCCCGAGCAGGACACCTTCCTCCGACAGCACCTATGGGCTCTCCTGGCCACCACGCGCGACGACGGCTCCCCGCAGGTCTCGATGGTGGCCTACCAGTACGACGGCGGCGACCTCGTCGTCTCCTGCGTGGCCTCCGCGAAGAAGTTCGTCAACGCCACCAAGCGACCACGGGTCGTGCTCACCGTGGCCGACGACCGGAGCTACCTCGCGGTCTACGGCAAGGCCGAGGCCATTCGCTCCGGCGCGCTGCGGGACGATCTCACGCGGCGCGTCCGAGATGCCCTCGAGCCCGGTGATGCAGCGGTGCTCGATCGGGCGCTGGCGAGCGGGCTCGACGACGCGGGGCGAGTGATCCTGCGCGTCACCCCCGACCGGGTGCTCGGGCGGATCTGACCCCGTGCCCGAACCGTTCGCTGCTCCCGCGCTCGCGTTCTCCTTCCCCGACCGTCAAGGCCGGGTGCTGCGCTTACGACCGCTCGTGCCCGAGGACCGAGCGATCATCACCCGAGAGTTCCCCCTGCTGTCGGAACGCACCCGACTGCAGCGCTTCCAGACGTTGAGTCGCGAGCTCACCCGGCGAGAGCTCGACCACCTGCTGGACCTCGACTACCACGACCGGTTCGCGTGGGGCGTCGAGGCCGACATCGATGGGGCACCCGTCCCGGCGGCCATCGGGCGCTATGCCCGCTACAGCGGCCGTCCCGTTGCCGACATCGGCCTGACGGTCACCGATGCGCTGCAGGGCCGGGGCATCGGGGGCGTGCTGCTCGACGCGCTGGCGCTCACGGCCGCCGATGCCGACATCGATGCCTTCGAGACCGTCGTGCTGGCCGGCAACGTCCCGATGCTGGCCCTGCTCGATCAGCGTGGCGCCGTCCTCGGCCCGATCGCGCAGGGCGTCGTCACCGCCACGCTCGACATCGGCCCCGTCGTGAACGCACTCGCCGACCATCCGCTGGCGCGCCTCCTGCGCCCATAGACCCCAGCGCGAGCCGCGGCGGGGGGACAATGGCGGGGCATGGCCTACGACGCCTTCATCTCCTACAGCCACGCCGCCGACGGGCGCCTCGCCCCGGCGCTGGAGCACGGCCTCGAACGCCTGGCCCGGCCGTGGAACCGCCTGCGTGCCCTCTCGGTCTTCCGGGATGAGAGCAACCTCCCTCCGAACCAGAACCTGCGGGACACGCTCAAGGGTGCGCTCGACCAGTCCCGCTGGTTCGTGCTGCTGGCCTCGCCCGAGTCGGCAGCATCGGAGTGGGTCAACGAAGAGGTCGCCCACTGGTGCGACACGAAGGGCGTCACGCAGCTCATCATCGTCCTCACCGGCGGTGAGCTGGTCTGGGACGACGCCGCTGGCGACTTCAGCGAGAGCTCGACGGCCGTGCCCGCCGCACTGCGGGGCCGCTTCAAGGGCGAACCGCTCCACCTGGACCTTCGCTGGGCGCGCGAGGCCCCCGATCTGGCGTTGGGAGTGTCCAAGTTCCGCGCCGCCGTCGCCCATGTTGCCGCGCCGATCCGGGACATGGAGCCCGACGAGCTGGAGGGGGAGGACGTCCGCCTCCACCGGCGGGCGCGGCGCCTGGCCCGCGCCGCGGTGGCCGGCCTGGCGGTGCTGACGGCCTTCGCCGTGGTCGCCGCCATCGCCGCGGTCATGAACGCTCGCGAAGCGGACCGCAGGACTCGCGAGGCGCTGGCCCGCCAGCTCGGGCTCGAAGCCCTCGACATCCCCGTCGACGAGGTCGACCGGGCGCTGCTGCTGTCCCTCGCAGCCTCGGGCCTCGACCCCGACGCGGGTGAGGGCGCCGACAGCTCGAGCCGTGCGCTCATCGGGCGGTACCCCTACCTGGACCGGTTGCTGCAGCTACCGCCGGGCGAGGGGGTCCCCGTCGCAGCCGCCATCGCCCTCGACGCCACCGGGGCGTCCGTGGCGACGTCGGTGCAAGCGCTGGTGCCCGGACAGGCCGGCTCGGACGTGCTGCGCTGGGACGTCGGCGCCGCAACGGCGCCGGCCATGACCTCCGTGCCCTCGAGCGAAGCGCTGGCCTTCCTCGGTGCCGGCCCCGCACTGCTCAACCTCGGTGCCGCCAGCGTCCTCACCAAGATCGACGCCGCCGGTGGCGCCACCGCCATCGGTACGGCTCTCGCCGCAGATGGTCGCCTCGCCCGGGCCGTCGTCGTCGAGGCGGCAGGGGCTGCGTTGGTCGACCTGGACACCGGAGCAACGCTGCGCTCCGTCGCCGCGACCGGACCGCCCGGCCCGGCCGCGATCACCGAGGCAGTCAGCGTCGTCGTCGCCGGTGGGCGCCTCGTCGTCCTCGACAGCCGGTCCGGGGACGAGCTGGCGGCGACGACGGTCGGCGGGCCGGTGCAGGCACTGGCGGTCAATCCCACCGGGACGGTCCTGGCTGCCATCGTGGAGGACCAAGGCGGTCTCGTCCTGCGCCGGTGGCAGCGGAACGGCGCTCGGCTCGACGAAGCCGGAGGCGGCCCGGTGGCGGGCGCGCCCGTCGACCGGGCCTTCCTGTCCCCGGACGGCAGCCGCGTGCTGGTCGTGGGGGCGGGCGGCACGCAGCTCCTCGATGCCGCGAGCGGGTCGGTGGTGGCGGCCGAGACCGACGGCGCCGGCCTCGCCCGGGCCGAACCGTCGGCCCGCTTCGTCGCCGTCGGCGGCAACCGCTTCGACCTGTGGGACCTCACGACGGGCCAGCGCGTCGCCGCCGTCCCCGATCCGGTCAACGACCTGGCCTGGAGCGGCCCGTGCACCCCGACAGGCCCCCGGTGCCGGCTGGCGACCGTGGGTCGATCGCTCGACGTGTGGGATCCCCTCGCCGGGCGCCGGGTGCGCCTGGCGGAGGAGACGCCGGCGCAGGCCGTGGGCATCTCCGGCGACGGCCTGGTGGTGGCGAGCGCCGGCTATGCGTCGTTCGTCGCGGTGTGGCGACTCCAGGTGCGGGGCGATGCCGCGATCGGCGAGGAGCTTCTCGCGCCTGGCGGATCGCAGACCGTGCTCGACCCGTCGACGTCGGCCACGGCCAGAGCGACCGGTACGGAGGTAGAGGTGCGACGGGACGGCACCACGACTCGCCTCCCGCTCGGCGGCGTCCAGGAGGTGGCGGTGCTCGCCGGCGGGTCGCGGCTGCTCGTGCGCAGGGCCGACACAACGGAGCTGCTGGACGGAGCGACGGGCACGCCGGTGGCCGAGGGCCTGAGGTGTGACGGCGACGTGGTGGCCGCGAGCCCGGACGGGCAACGGTTCGCGACGTTTCGCACCACCGACGACGTCCTGGCGGAGTGCCGAGCCGAGGACGGCAGCCTCGTCGCCATCGGTGGTCTCGACGCGGCCGGACCGCCACAGGCCTTGGCCATCGCCGACGACGGCCGAGTGGCCGTGGCGCGGGGCGGCCGCATCACCTGGCTCCCGCTGGGCCCGTCCGGGTTCGCCCCGGGACTGGCGCTCGACACCGGCTTCGGCGGGACAGAGGGGGTCGTGCAATCGCTGTCGCTCGTGGGCCGGCGCCTCGCGGCCGGGCTCACGACGCGCACGTCCGGCCCGAGGCGCGGGCGGGTGCTCGTGTGGGACCTGGACGGCGCGCCGGTCGCCTTCGACCTGGCGGCCACCGACGTCGGTGCCGTAGCGCTGTCGGGCCCGGTCGGCGAGCTGCTCGCCACCGCCAGCCGGGACGCGGCCGCCGACAGCGACGCTCCCTGGTCGGTCCAGGTGTGGGAGACGGCCACGCGGCGACGGCTCGGCCCCCCACTCACCGGCCTGAGTGGCGACGAAGTGTCGCTGTTCTGGGACGCGGCGACCGAGGGCGGAACCGGCGCGCTCCTGGGCGTGGAGGGGTCCGGTCGGGTCACGCGCTGGCCGGTCTCCCTCGACCTCGGCCCCGAGATCTGCCGCGCCGTCGGGCGGCCCCTCACCGAGGCCGAGTGGTCAGCAGCCGCGGGCGGGGCCCTGCCCGACAGCGCCTTCGAACCCGTCTGCTGACGAGCCCGCCGTCAACACCCAACCGCGGAGGCCAAGGTGACCAGCACCGGTGTGCCGGGCGCGAGCGTCGAACCGTCGACCTTGACCCCGCTCGTGTCCTCGTACACCACCTTGGGATCTGCGGCGTCGGCCACCTGCAGGATCGCTCCTGGGGCCAGTGTCGGCGGATGGCACCGGCGACGGAGGTTGGCGATGCGCAGCCCGTTCTCGCACAGCGACGGCAGCCCGACGGACCAGTAGCGGCCGACGACCTCGGGCCACTCGAAGAGCTCGTCGGGCAGGTCCGGCGACTGGCACTGCTCGATCAGCTTCGGGCTGGCGAGAAGCACCGTGGCGATGACGGCACCCGGCTTGGCCGGGTCGGGCGCCGCCGCCCAGGGCTCCAGCCCCTCGACCTTGATCCGGTAGGCCTTGGCCGGCTCCACCCCGGCGATGGACAACGAGAACGAGCACTGCCACTGGTCGCCATCGGGGTCGAGGTTGCGGGGCCGCCCCACGCCGAGCGTGCCGGTCCCCCGCACCTGGCCGCTGTCGGCATCGAGCACCTGGACCTTGGCCCCTTCGCGGAGCGCGCCGGTCCATTGGCCGTTGCGTTCCGGGTCGCCCCAGCCCGAGCAGGTGTCCGCCTCGGTCAGGTCGTCGTCGCCGTCGCTGTCGATCATGACGGTGTCGCTGTACGTGTCGGTGTTCCCCTCCCCGATGCCGCCACTGTTGCCTCCCACCACCGTGCCGACCACCGTCACGGTCACCTTCGGGATCGTGGTCGGGTCCACCGTGGGGGCAGGGGTGACCAGCGGCGTCGGTGCGGTCGTGGTGTCCACTGGCCCGGCCGTCGTCTCCGGCGGAGCAAGCGTCGTGCCGACGCTCGACCCTGTCGTCGTGACCGGACCCACGTTCGCGGCCTTCGACCCGCCGCACGCAGCGAGCACCAACAACGACACCAGCATCGGCGCGACCCACGGTCGGCTCATCCCGCAACAGTACGCCCATCGACGCGCTACGGACCCGGGTGATCCGGCGGCTCGTCGACCGGCGAAGATGGTCCCGGATCCAGGGAGGCACGTGTTGGCCAGCGATCGCTACGACCTCGTCGTCATCGGCC
>CAZTVJ010000474.1:0-6269 GCA_964616935.1 uncultured Acidimicrobiales bacterium
CGTCGACCGGAGCCCCGGCATCGAGCGCGAGACGGACACCACCGTCGATGCCCCACCGGGCCGTCACGAAGCCGAGCAGCCGGTGCCAGTCCTCCAGGCGACCCGGCATCGACTCGGCGGCCAACGTGCAGGCGATGGCCGTTTCGCCGACCGCTCCGGGCTTTGCCGCCAGCGTCACGGAGGTCACGTTCGACTCGGCCGACGTGGTGCAGCCGCAGCGGTCGTCGCACGGTCCATCCGGCCGGTGTCGCTCGAGCGCTGCAGCGGCGAGCTGCAGGTCGGCGGCAAGCGTGATCAGCTCGACGACGCGAGCCTCGGCCTCGCCGGACTTCATCGATACGACCGCCCGCAGCCGGTCCTGGACCGGACCACACTCACCGCCGTCCCAAGCGATGGTCAGATCGGCGATCTCGCCCAACGTGCAGCCGAGCTGTTTCGCCCGAGCGATGAACGCCAACCGCTCCACGCTGCGCTCGTCGTAGATCCGGTACCCAGCATCGGTTCGCGTCGGTGGCGGCAGCAAGCCGATCTCCTCGTCGGCCGGGCAACCAGCGAGCTCATCGTCGCCACCGACATCGTGGAACTCGCGGTGGCCTGGATGGCCGAGCACCTCGTCCGATGACGAACGCAGGCCGCTCAGCTAGCCAGGTAGCCGCCGTCGACGGCGAGAGCATGGCCGACCGTGAACGACGCATCGTCGGAGCAGAGCCACAGCGCGGCCTTGGCGATCTCCTCCGGCGCGCCGAAGCGCCCGACGGGGCTGAGGCGGCGGGCGGTGTCAGCCGGGTCGCGGCCACGCGCCTCCATGGCGTTGCGCAGCATGGGCGTGTCGATGGCGCCGGGGCAGATGGCGTTGATGCGGATGCCGTCGCGGGCATAGTCGACCGCCGCGCTCCGCGTGAGGCCGAGGACGCCGTGCTTCGACGCCGTGTACGCGGACTGGTTGGCCTGTGGGCGGAACGAATTGGTGGAGGCGATGTTCACGATCGCGCCGCCCGCTCCGCGTTGCACCATCGTCGCCAGCTCGTACTTCAGGCACAGGAACACGGACTTCAGGTTCACCGCGATCATCCGGTCGAAGTCCGCTTCGCTCAGGCCGTCGAGGCGCGTCCGTTCGAACTCGATGGCGGCCGCGTTGACGGCGCAGTCCAGCCCGCCGAAGGCACCGACCGCACGACCCACCATCGCCTCGACGTCGGCGGCCGAGCTGACATCGGTCTTCAGGAACTCTGCAGTACCGCCGGTCTCACGGATGAGCGCTGCGATCTCCTCGCCACCCTCGACCGCGACATCCGCGACCACCACCGAAGCTCCGGCATCTGCGAAGGCGCGAGCGATGGCACGCCCCATGCCACCTGCTGCACCCGTCACCACGGCGACCTTGCCGTCGAAGGACATCACCGAACGGTATCCCGGCCGCCGCGCCCGCAGCGGCGCCTGATAGATCGCCCCGTCAGTCGCCAATCGGCCGCCACCAGCGGAGCTCATCGAGCGCGACCCGGTAGACCGGCCCCCGTGGCCGCCGTTCCCGGTACTGGTCGTACTTGGCGACCAGCGCGTCGAGCGCCCCGACCGAAGCGGCGTCCTCGGCCGCATCGACCGCCGCCGCGCCGCGAGCGCGGATCCACCAGAGCTGCGACCAGTCCTCGTCGTAGTGGTCGACCAGCACGGTGGCGGCGCCCGTGGCGGCGATGTCATCGAGCCGGCCGAGCTGGCCCGTGCGCTTCGGCTTGTGGTCGACCGCACTGACCAGCCAGCCGTCGACAAGGGCGAAGCAGATCGGCACCAAGCGGACCGCGCCGTCGAGCCCGACGGTGGCCAGCCGCGCGACTCGCGCCGACATCAAGGCATCCTCGACCCACGCTGGCGCCATCGCTCCATGATCGTCCAGGCGGCCCGGGTACGTTCGCCATGTGCCGCGGGCCGAGCGTGTCCTGACCCAGCGAGAGCTTCAACGGGCCGTGCTGGCGCGCCAGCTGCTCCTCGATCGAGCGGCACTGGCGTTGCCGAAGGCGCTGCAGCGGGTCGGTGGTCTGCAATCGCAGTACGCGCCGACGATGTACGTCGGCCTCTGGTCCCGCGTGCGGGGATTCGAGCGCCAGGACCTGACCAACGCACTCCAACAACGGACCGTCGTCCAGGGCACGCTGCTGCGGGCCACGATCCACCTGGTCTCGGCCGACGACTACTGGCCGATGGCCATCGCCGTGCGCGACGCGAGGCGACGCTGGTGGCTGCGAGTCAACACGGCGCGCCTCGGCGAGGCCGAGGTGCGGGCCGCGGCTGACCGGGTTCGCGATGCCCTCGCCACCGGCGGGCAGCTCACCCGGCGAGAGCTCGACGCCGCGGCCGGCAAGGGGATGGCCGAAGGCGTCGGTCTCTGGATCGACCTTGTGCGGATACCACCATCCGGCACCTGGGAGCGACGGCGGGCCGACCTGTACGCCGCAGCCGAGGACTGGGTCGGGCCACCGCCGGACCTGACCATCGAGCAGGCTCAAGATCAGCTCGTCCGGCGGTACCTCACGGGCTTCGGGCCGGCGGCCCCGGCCGACATCTCCACCTGGGCGGGCCTCACGACCACCGACCTGGCTCCGACCCTCGCGGCCATGCAGCTCCGCCGGTTCCGAGCCGAGGACGGCCAGCTGCTCCTCGACCTCCCGCGCCAGGCGCTCCCGGCACCCGAGAACCCGGCGCCGGTGCGCTTCCTGTCCACCTGGGAAGCCGTCTTGCTGGCTCACGCCCGCCGCACGCTCGTGCTGCGCGAGGACGACCGCCCGCGGATCTTCCACACCAAGATCCCGCACTCGATGAACACCTTCCTCGTCGACGGCCAGGTGGCGGGCACCTGGCGCTACCGGGACGGAAACGTCGACGTGGCACCGTTCCGCGCCCTCGGCGCAAGCACGCTCCCGCAGGTGCACGAGGAGGCCGACCGCCTCGCGGACTTCCATCGGTGAGCAAACCGGCGCTGTGGCCCGCGTACCTGGGCCGCTTCCATGCCGAGCGTGCCGGCATCACCTCGGCCATCCTCGAAACCGCGACCGACGGCACGCAATCGCCGTACGAGTGGCTGACCGAGGTCGTCCCCGAGGCATGTGACGTCGTCGACCTGGCCTGTGGCGACGCACCGACGAAGCACCTCCTGACACCGCGACGGTGGCTGGGGATCGACACCTCTGCCGCCGAGCTGGCCGCCGCCCGGCAGCGCGGTGCCGTCCCCCTCGTCCTTGCCTCGGCGACGGTGCTGCCCCTCGCTGGATCCAGCGTCGACGTCATCCTGTGCTCGATGGCCCTCCAGGTGACCGAGCCGCTGGCGACGGTGATGGCCGAGGTGGCTCGGGTGCTCCGCCCGGGCGGTCGCCTCGTCGCGCTCGTGCCGACGCGCGGACCGTTGAACGCTCGCGATCGGATCCGCTTCGCCCGGCTGATGGTGACACTGCGCTGCCGCCTCGACGCCCCGAACGACGGAGCGCTCACTGATGCCCGGCGGCTCGGTCACGACGCCGGTCTCGCGTTGGTGGCCACCGACGTGCGCCGGTTCAGCTACGCCATGGGCGACGAAGCTGCCGCCATCCGGTTCGTGCAGTCGCTCTACCTCCCGGGGGTGGCCGAGGAGCGGGTCGCCACCGCCACGCGCCTGGCGCAGGGGTGGGTGGGCTCCTCACTTGGTCTGCCGCTCCGCCGACTCGTGTGGGAGCTCTCCTAGGGTGATTGGCCGTGACCACGAGCGGTTGGCTGGTGAGCAACGGCCGGGTGCTCGCCTCCGTCGAGGTGGCCCGGACGAGGAAGGAGCGCAGGACCGGTCTGCTCGGGCGCGACGGCCTGGAGGGAGCCTTGCTGATCGAGCGCTGCCGCTGGGTGCACACGTTCGGCGTGCGCTTCCCGCTCGACGTCGCCTTCGTCAACGCCGACGGCGCGGTGCTCAAGACCGTGCGGATGTCGGGCCGGCGCATCGGCGTGCCGATGATGCGGGCGCGGCGCGTGATCGAGGCCGAGGCCGGCGCCTTCGCCCGCTGGGGCCTCCACGTCGGCGACCTCCTCGAGCTGCGCGAACCATGACCACCACCCTCCCCATCCGCGGGCGAACGCCCACCTCAGATGTGGGTATTCGCCCGCAGAAGCCGGTGGGGGGTGGGTGAGTCATGACCGGCCGGCTCGTCCTCGTCGCCACGCCGATCGGGAACCTTGGCGACATCTCGCCACGAGCCATCGAAGCCCTGGCGAGCGCCGACGCCATCGTGTGCGAGGACACCCGGCGCACCCGCCGCCTCCTCCAGCACGCCGGCATCGCCGGGCCGAGGCTGCTGGTGGCGAACAGCCACACCGAGGCGGCGTGCTCCGCGGACGTGGCCGACCTGCTCGAAGGTGGGGCCACGGTGGCGGTCGTCACCGATGCCGGCACGCCGGGCATCTCGGACCCTGGTGAGCGGCTGGTGCGTGCCGCAGTCGGCGGCGGCCACGACGTCAGCGTCGTGCCAGGCCCGGTGGCCGCCGTGGCCGCCCTCGTGGTGAGTGGCCTGCCGACCACCCGATGGGTGATGGAGGGCTTCCTGCCACGCAGCGGCCGTGAGCGCAACGAGCGCCTCGCCGAGGTGGCGCACGAGGCGCGCACGATCGTCCTGTACGAAGCCCCCCATCGCCTCGCGCGCACCCTCGCGGACTTGGCCGAGCGCTGCGGTGGCGCGCGCCCTGTCGTGCTCGCACGAGAGCTCACCAAGCTGTTCGAGGAGATCTGGCGCGGCGACCTCGCCACCGCGGTCGAGCACGTCGCCGCGGTCGAACCGAGAGGAGAGTTCGTCGTCGTGCTCGGTGGTGCACCGCCAGCACCGCCGGCCGACGAGCAGTCAATCGAGACCGAGCTGCGCGCCCGCCTGACCGCCGGCATGGACCGCAAGACGGCCATCGCCGATATCGCACGCGCGCTGGGCGTCGCCAAGCGCGTCGTATACGACGCATCGCTCCGTCTCGGGCGCAGGCCCCCCGAGCCCTGAGCGGTTCATGTCGGCGATCCGCGCGCAATTCGCGCGAATCCTCGACATGAGGCCCGAAAAGCAGATGATCCTCGACAAGACGCCCGGCATCGCTCCAACCGGCTGGTCGAACGCGTGCTCGAATGGCCTGATGGCGCTCCGACCGTTCCTGCATCCCTTCGCCCGCCCGGCCAAGGACGACTTCCTCACCCTCGTGCGCGGCGAAGGGGCGATGGTGTACGACGCGGACGGCAACGCCTACGTCGACGCGATGGCCAGCCTGTGGTACTCCAACATCGGGCACGGGCGGGGGGAGATGGCCGACGCCGTCGCCCGCCAGATGCGCACCCTCGAGGCCTACTCCTGCTTCGACCCGTTCACCAACCCACCGGCCGACGAGCTGGCCGACCTGCTGGCCACGTGGTCGCCCCTGCCCGGCACGCGCGTGTTCTTCACCAGCTCCGGCTCGGAGGCCGTCGACTCCGCCATCAAGCTGGCCCGCATCGCCCACGTGCAGGCCGGCCAGCCGCAGCGGACGATGATCGTGAGCAGGACGTTTGGCTACCACGGCGTCACCTACGGCGGCATGAGCGCCCAAGGCCTCCCCCCCAACCAGGCCGGGTTCGGGCCGCTGCTGCCCGGCTTCGTGAACCTCCCCCACCACGACCTCGAGGCGATGGCCAACGTGTTCGCCGAGCACGGTGACGAGATCGCCGCGGTGATCACCGAGCCCGTCCAGGGCGCGGGCGGCGTGCGGCCGCCGATGGAGGGCTACCTGGAGGGCGTCCAGCGGCTGTGCCGGCAACATGGCGCCTTCTTGATCATGGACGAGGTCATCTGCGCGTTCGGTCGCCTCGGCCACACCTTCGCCAGCGACTTCTACGGCGTGCAGCCCGACCTCATCACCTTCGCCAAGGGCGTCACCTCCGGGTACGTGCCGCTCGGAGGGGTCCTTCTGGCCGACACGGTCGCGGCGCCGCTCGAGGCGGATCCCTCGTTCTGGCTGCGTCATGGCCACACCTACTCGGGTCACCCGACGGCCTGCGCCGCTGGCCTGGAAGCCATGGCCATCACCGTGCGCGAGGACCTGCTCGACCGGTCCGTGCACATCGGCACCCGCCTCGCCGAGGGCTTGCGATCCCTCCACCAGGACGGCCTCGTCGCCGAGGTGCGCGGCGAGGGAGCGGTGTGGGCGGCTGCCGTCCAGGAGGGGCGGGATCCGGTGGCGGTGCGGGACCGCATGCTCGAGCTCGGCGTCATCACTCGGGCCGTCGGCACCGACACGCTGACGTTCTG
>CAZTVJ010000475.1:0-5694 GCA_964616935.1 uncultured Acidimicrobiales bacterium
AGACCGCGGTCGATCAGGATGGCGACCGCGATGGCAGTGATCCCCTTCGTCGTCGAGAACACGAGCTGGAGCGTTCGGTCGTCGTAGGGGTGCGTCCTGTCTACGTCGAACGAGCCGCCGACCAGGTCGACCACTGGGCGACCGTGGAGGTGGACGCAGACACCGGCGCCGACATCTCGACCATCCGCGAGGCTCTGCTCGAAGACGTCGCGGACGCGCTCGAACCCCGGCTCGACCCGACCCTCGACGCTACTCATGCGTCGTCGACGATGGCCCGCAACGTCTCGACCGTCTTGACCGCGTCGGGGCCGATGGGGCTCACGGCCAGCACGGTGACGCCGGCCTCCTTGAAGGCTGCGACCCGCTCGGCCACGTACGACGCAGGGCCGACGAGCGACGTCTTCTCCAGCCAGTCGGCCGGCACCTTCGTCGCCGCCTCGTCCTTCTTGCCGTCCAGGTACAGGTCCTGGATCTCGATGGCCTCGTCGACGTATCCGTAGCGCCGGGCGAGGTCATTGTAGAAGTTCTGGCCCCGCGCGCCCATGCCACCCACGTACAGCGCCGTCATGGGACGACCGAAGTCGCGGATGCGCTCGGCCTTGTCGCCCACCAGGTCCTCACCGATGGCGGTGAGCCCGCCGGCGCAGATGTCGAGCGGCGCCAGATCGGGCGAGCGCTTGGCCAACCCGGCCTTGAGCTGCTCACCCCAGACGAGGTCGGCGCGCTCGGGGATGTACATGATCGGCAGCCAGCCGTCGGCCACCTCCGCGGTGGCCTCGACGCTCTTGCCCATGAGCGACGCCCACCAGATGGGGATCTCCGACCGAACCGGGTGGTTGATGAGCTTCAGTGGCTTGCCAAGACCCGTGCCCTCGCCCTCCGGCAGGGGCACCTGCACCGTCTGCCCGTCGTACACGAGCTTCTCGCGGCGCCACACCATGCGGCACACGTCGATGTACTCCTTGATGCGCGTCAGGGGCTTGTCGTAGGCGACGCCGTGGAAGCCCTCGACCACCTGGGGCCCGGAAGCGCCCAGGCCGCAGATGACGCGACCGTCGCTGACGTAGTCGAGCCCGGCGAAGGTCATGGCCATGAGCGCCGGCGTGCGGGAGTAGACGTTCACGATGCCCGAGCCGATCTGGATGCGGCTCGTCTTGGCCGCGAGGTAGCCCATCTGGCTGATGGCGTCGTAGCTGTACGCCTCGGCGATCCACACGATGTCGAGCCCGGCCTGCTCGAGATCGACGATCTGCTGGACGGACTCCTTGAACCCACCGGCGTAGTTCAGCTGCATGCTCAGACGCATCGGCATAGCCCCCTGTCGACTCGTTGCGTGATGCAACCGACAGTACGGGACGGCACCGCACGCCAGCCAACCAACACCACCCAGCTACCACCGGCCGCTACCGAGGCAGCGGATCCCGGGGCAGGCCGAGCAGCCGCTCGGCGATGATGTTGCGCTGCACCTCCGACGTCCCGCCCCCCACGGTCAGGGCCGGGCTGAACATCGATCCCCAATGCCAGGTGCCCCATGCGTTCTCGCCGGGTGCGCCGAGCGGCCCCCACGTCGTGAGCAACCCGCGCGTGCCGGCCAGGTCGTGGGCGAGCTGCATCACGTGCTGGCCGTGATCGTCGGCGAGGGCCTTCTTCACCGAGACCTCGGGTCCCGGTCCCTCGCCCCGCAGCGCGCCCGTGAGGATGCGGTAGCCGAGCAGGCGCAAGACCACGCCCTCGGTGTAGACGCGCGCAGCACGCTGGCGCAGGCCCGGGTCGGCGATGCCGCCCCGCCTGCGGATCTCGTCGAGGAGCTCGTCGGTGGTGGGTCCCATCGACCAGAGGACACCGCCGGTGGACAGCGAGACCCGCTCGTTGGCCAGGGTGAGGGTGGCCAGCCGCCAGCCGTCGCCCGGCGAGCCGACCAGGTGGTCCGCCGGGATGCGGACGTCGGTGAAGAAGCACTCGTTGAAGTGGTGGCCGCCCGTCATCTCCACGATCGGCCGCACCTCGATGCCCGGGGTGGCCATGGGCAGGACGAAGTAGGAGATGCCCTTGTGCTTCGGCGCGGCGGGATCGGTGCGGGCCAGCAGGATGCCGAAGTCCGAGTGATCCGCGTAGCTCGACCACAGCTTCGAGCCGTTGATCACCCAGGTGTCGCCATCGAGCACCGCCGTCGTGCGGAGGTTGGCGAGGTCGCTGCCGGCCTCTGGCTCGCTGAACAGCTGGCACCAGAACTCGTGCGCCGTGAGCAGCGGGGGCAGCCACCGCTGCTGCTGGTCGTGCGTGCCCGCCGCGACGAGGGTGGGGCCGGCCCACCCGATGCCGATGGGGTTGTCGGGTCGGGGCACGCCGGCGGCGCGCAGCTCGTCGTCGATCAGCAGCTGGTGCATGGGATCGGCGCCGAGCCCCCAGGGCGGTGGCCAATGGGGCACGACGTACCCGGCCGCCTGGAGCTCGTCGGCCGCCGGGGAGGGATGGGTCGCCAGCCAGGACCGCACCGCGAGGCGACGCGGGTCATCGTCGGTCGGCAGCTCGAAGTCCACGTCAGGGCTTGGTGAAGGTGGGCTTGCGCTTCTCGAGGAACGCCGAGATGCCCTCTTGCGCGTCGGCGGTGAGCGCGGCCGCGGCCATCACCTCGACCGCGTAGGTGTACGCCTTGTTCTGGTCGAGATCGATCTGGGCATAGAACGCGTGCTTGCCCAAGCCCTTCGACCCGACGCTCCCTCGGGTCGCTCTGCTGATCAGATCGAAGGTGGCCTCGTCCAGCTGAGCGGCCGGGACCACCCGGTTGACCAGCCCCCAGTCAGCGGCCGTCGCGGCGTCGATGGCATCACCTGTCATGGCCATCTCCAGCGCGCGCTTGCGGCCGACGTTGCGCCCCACGGCAACGAGCGGTGTGTGGCAGAACAGGCCACCCTTGCCGCCCGGTATCGCGAAACCGGCCTCGTCCGAGGCCACCGCGAGGTCGCAGGTGGCGACCAGCTGGCATCCGGCTGCGGTCGCCAGGGCATGCACCTTGGCGACCACCGGCTGAGGAATGGCCTGGATCGTGTCCATCATCTCGGTGCACACCTCGAACAGGCGCCTCGCTTCGGCGAGGTCGGCTCCGGCCATGTCGGCGAAGTTGTGGCCGGCCGAGAACACCGGCCCGTTGGCGGCCAGGATCACCCCGAGCGCGTCGCTCTCGCCGGCCTCACGAAAGGCGGCCGTGAGCTCGAGCATGACGTCGAGCGAGAGCGCGTTGCGCTTCTCAGGCCGGTTGAGCGTGATGGTGGTGAGGTCACCCTCGCGCTTGACGAGCACATGCTGGTAGGTCATGGCGGCAGTCTGCGATGCCCCGCCCGAGACGTCAATGCAGCCCAGGCTGCGACAGACTCACCACGCACCAATGTCGAACTCCTCTGACACCACCGCCGGACCGTCGGTCAACGCCCAGGCACAGCGGGCGGTGCTCGTGGCCATCGCGACCATTGCCGTCAACCTCGCCATCTACGGGCTGGCCCGGGTGGGCGGCGTGTCCCTCATCGTCCCGCAGCCGGGCGACGGAGCGCCGACCCGCCTTCCCCTGGGTGCCGTCGTGGCCGCCTCCGTGCTCGGCGTGGCGATGGCGGCCGTCGCACTGGGTCTGCTCCGGCGCTTCTCCCCTGATCGAGCCCTCAGCACGTTCGTTGCCGCTGTCGCGATCTTCTTCCTCGTCTCGCTCAGCGGCCCGATCGGCCTCGACACGTCGCTGGCCAACAAGGTGGTGCTCGTCCTCATGCACATCGTGACGGCGGGCATCGCCGTCGTCGGCCTCGCCCTGTGGCGCCCCCTCGGCTCAGCGCGATGACGCTGCGGATCGTCACGTGGAACCTGTGGTGGCGGTTCGGGCCTTGGGAGGCCCGCCAGGCACCCATCGAGGCGACGCTGCGGGCACTGGATGCCGACGTGCTCTGCCTCCAGGAGACGTGGGTCGCCGGCGACGCGGGTGGCCGAGACCGCCAGGTGGACCGGCTCGGCGCCACCCTGGGACTCCACGCCGTCGCTGCCGACCCACCCCTCTACGAGGGCGTCGGCATCGCGAACGCCGTGCTGTCCCGCTGGCCGATCAGCAGGCACCGCGTGGTGCCGCTGCCCGGCGCGGACGGTGAGCGGTCGCATCGCCACGCGCTCGTCGCGACGACCGATGCTCCACACGGCCCGATCACCGTCGTGAGCACCCACCTCGAACACCGCCTCACCGACAGCGCCACCCGGCAACGTCAGACGGCGGCACTCGCCGCGCTGGTCGCGGAGGTCCGCGGTGACCCGGCGACGGCCTTCCCCGTCATCGTCGGCGGCGACCTCAACGCCGTCCCGTGGTCGGACGAGGTGAGGGCGCTCACCGGAGCCAGCCCCGTTGCCGTGCCCGGCCTCGCCTTCACGGACTGCTGGGAGCACGCCGGCGACGGCTCCGCCGGTCACACCTGGGCCGCCGCCAACCCGCACCTCGCGAACTCGACCATGCCGAACCGCCGCATCGACTACCTGCTCGTCTCGTGGCCCCGACGCCGCCCGATCGGCAATCCCCTGCGTTGCTGGTTGGCGGGCACGGAACCGGTCGACGGCGTCCAACCAAGCGACCACTACGCCGTTGCGGCCGACCTCGTCTCGCCGCAGTAGTCCGTGTAGCCATGGAGCGGAGCTGTGCCGGTGAGGGCTTCGTAGCCCGCAGTGAGGTCGGCACAGTCGCGGTAGTCCAAGTACACGGGCCAGACGGGTCGATCCATCAACGCCCAGACGACGATCTCGGCCGCCTGCTCGGCGCCGAAGTCGGACCACCCCTCCGTGTCGCCTCCCCGCCACGTGGTGAGCCCGCGGAGCGCGCGAGCGACGACCCGGCCGAGCGGGAGGCGACGGGCCAGGTGATGCTGCGCCTCGTCGAACCCGGCGACGGAGCCAAGGACTTCAGGCGGCGAGTGCCGGCAGGTACTCGACCTGGTGGCCGCCGATCTCTGGCGGTCCGACGCGTCCGACCTCATGCCGCCGGTCGTCGGCTCGGCGGACCGCGGCCGTCCGGGCGCGTTCCTCCAGGGCATGCTCGACTACGTGGACCGCGGTCCAGAGAGCCTGGGACCGGTCCTTGCCGCCCTCGAGGTGGCCTACCAGGGGCTGTAGCGCCAGGCGCTCTAGCGGAGCGTGTTCGGTGATGCTCGCCTCAGGCCGGGCGGTTCTCGGTGCCCTTGCCGAAGGTGACGTGGAGGGTGTCGCCCGGCTCGTGGACCACCGCGGTGTGCCACACGCCCTGAGGCACGACGATCGTGCGGCCCGCCGTCATGGGCACCGTGGCGACACCGCCCGGCAGTTCCAAGAGCAGGTCGAGGTGCCCACCGATCAGGTGAACCAGCTCGTCGCCCTCGGGGTGCACCTCCCACGTCGGCCAAGTTCGTGCGTTGTGGAACGTCATCACCATCCAGCCGCCTGTTGCCATCCGCTCGACAGCGGGATCGCCGCCGGCGGCGAGACGTTCCCAGAAACCGTCACCGCCGTCGATCGTCGCTGCGGCGGCGCCGTCGAGGTGGACATAGGTGTCGGGCAGGTCGAATGCTGCTGCTGTCGTCAGCGTCATGTGTTCTACATCGCAACGGCGCCACTGGCTCCGACGGGTGTCACCCCGACGTTCACGACCTCGCCCGGATCACCGGCCGAGCGCGCCACCCGGATCTCTAGGGGACCGGG
>CAZTVJ010000476.1:0-4155 GCA_964616935.1 uncultured Acidimicrobiales bacterium
CGAAGCGGCCTGGGCCGAGTACTACGCCCAGTACGGCGAAGGAGCCGAAGGCGCGCCGGAGGGCTACGAGGTGGCGGCCACGGAGGTCGCCGTGCTCGTCGAAGCCGAGGTCGTCGCAGAGCCGGTTGCCGAAGCGGCTGAGGTTTCCGAAGCGGCTGAGGTTGCCGAAGTGGTCGAGCTGATCGAGGAACCGGCCGCCGAGGTCTGATGCTCGCTGGTGCCGGTCACGGCACCAGTTCGTGCACTAGTTCAGCGAGATGATGCCCATGCGCACCGCCGTGATGACGGCCTGCGTGCGGTCGCGGGCATTGAGCTTCTCGTAGATCGACGCCAGGTGGTTCTTCACCGTCTTCTGGCTGATGTAGAGCTTCGCCGCCACCTCGGGCGTGGAGCAGCCGTCGGCGATGAGCTGCAGGACCTCCTCCTCACGCTTGGTGATGATGCGGTCCTCTTCGGTCTTGGCACCGCTGTCCAGCTTGCGGGCCTCGTCAAGGAAGCCGGCCGCCAACGCCGGCGACATGGCCGTCTACCCGTTGGCCGCGAGCTGCACCGCCTCGGCCACCTCGTCGATGCTGCAGTCCTTCGTGAGGTAGCCGACCGCGCCGGCCTTCAGCGCCCGATCGACGATGTCGCGGTCGGCGTGCATCGTGAGCATCACGACCTTGGCGTTCGGGTTCCGGTCGACGATCTGGCGCGTCGCCTCGACGCCGTCCATCTCGCCCATGGAGACGTCCATGAGCATCACGTCCGGCCGCATCGCCGCGGCCAGGCGCACACCCTCCTCGCCATCGCCGGCCTCCGCGATGACGGAGAACCCGAGCTCTTCGAGGGAGCGACGCAGGCCCTCCCGCAGCATCTTGTGGTCATCGACGAGGATGAGGCGCAGGCTCATGTGGCTGCCTCCCGAAGGTCAATCGGAGGCCAGGACCACCCGGATGGTGGTGCCCCGCCCCGGGGCGGACTCGATGTCGAAGCGGGCCCCCAAGCTGGCAGCCCGTTCGCGCATGCCCAGGATGCCATACGAGTCGATGCGACCAGCGTTCTTGGCGAAGCCGACGCCATCGTCGCGAACGACGAGCTCGGCGCCGCGGCCGTCGCACCGCCAACGGATGTCCAGACGATGGGCCTTCGCGTGGCGCTCGGCGTTGATGACCGCCTCCTTGGCGATGCGCCACAGCTCCTTCTCCTGGAGCAGCGGAAGCCGGCCCCGCTGATCGAGCTGGAACTCGACGTCGAGATCGCTCCGCTCGCTTACTCGGTCGAGGAAGTGCTGCATCGTGGCACCCAGATCCTGGTCGTCGCGAACGTCGGTGCGGAGGTCGTAGAGGGTCTCGCGCAGCGTGCGCAGGACGGTGCGCACCTCGGTGCGGAGGGTCTCCAGCAGCTCTCGGGTGTCGTCACCGCGCTCCGCGGCGCGGACGGCCCGGTCGAGCTCGAAGGCGAGGTAGGCGATCGACTGCCCGAGTCGATCGTGGAGGTCGCGTGCGATGCGGTTGCGCTCCTCGTCGGCGCCGATGGTGCGCAGCCGGGCGAACAGGCGAGCGTTGTCGATGGCCACCCCGAGTGGTTCGACCAGCCCGTTGAGCAACCCGAGCTCGCGGGCGGAGAACTTGTGGGGAGTGGCGGCCTCGACGGCGATCATGCCCACGACGGCACCCCGAGCCCGCAGGGCGGCATACAGGCCGCTCCCCGAGCGGGGTGCTACGCCCGGACCGCCGCTCGCCGGGAGGTCGGGCTCGGAGACGGTGCTCAGCTCCGCCGCGGCCCGTACGAGGGGCGGTGGGAACGACGACGGCTGAAGTGGTCCCTGCTCTCGGTTGCCCGGCCGGCGCGCCGGCACCCAGGTGTCGTCGTCTTCCTCGTGCAGGAAGATCGTGACGCTGTCGAAGTTCACCAGCTCGCGAAGTCGACCGAGGGTCGAGTCGAGCACATCGTCGAGATCGAGCGACGCCGGGAGCGTTTGCGCGACGCGGTGCAACGAGACGAGGAGGCCGTTCGCCTCCGTGAGACGCCCCACCTGACTGAGCGCGATCGACTGCTGGCGGGCCGACTCCCGCGAGACCTTGCGGACGAAGCCGCTCACGACCGCGACCGTGACAAGTCCCGCCGACCACACGAGCGCGACCTCGAACCGATCGCTGATGTCGCCCTCGCCCAGGAACCATGCGACCGAGACGACGATGATCGCTCCAGCCGTCTGCTGGACAGCCACGACCGACCCGCGAGCGAAGCCGGCCGCGAGTGTGGGCGGCACGATGGCCAGGACCCACGGCGAAGACCAGGCTCCCGATGCGGCGACGACGGCGGTCGCCAGCGCGGCATCGAGCAGGATCCAACGCAGGGCATGGCGGCCGTCGAGGGGGACGGGGTCGAGTGTGCGCCACACGGTCGTGGCGACCAGCACGAGCCCGGCGACGATCACCCACCAATCGGGCCGGGCCAGCTCGTCGATGCCGAGCACGAAACCGATGCCGAGCGCGGCCCACCGGAACGGGGCGATGGGAGGTGCCGGCGACGGTGCCGGCGAGCGGGGGAGCGACGGGTCGGTGCGTCGCTCCACACCGTCCCAGCCGTCCCCGCCACCGGCGCGCCGGCGCTCGACGAGCGGGTAGCCCAGCTCGGGGCCGTCGAAGTCGCGGTCCTCGGAGCGTCGCCGCTCCCCGCCCTCCCCGGCCCGCCGCCGGTCGTTGCCATCGGGCGCGCGCCGACGATCCTCGCCGTCCCTCGACACCTTGGCGTCAGGTGGGGTCGCCATGTGACAACGCGGCTCCTCCGGGATGGTTGGGACCGCCAGCCTAGGAGAAGGGCGCGCGTCGAGCAGCGGTCGCGGCCCTCGATGCGACCGCTGCTACCGTGCCCCCCTCGTGATCCTGGTCGGCTTGACGGGTGGCATCGGCGCGGGGAAGTCCACCGTGTCCCGGTCGCTTGCCGCCCTCGGCGCCGTCATCGTGGATGCCGACGCCATCACCAGAGCGCTGCAGGAGCCGGGTGAACCCGTGCTCGCGGCCATCGTCGACCGCTTCGGGCCCGGCATCCTGGCCACCGACGGGCATCTCGACCGCCAAGCCCTCGCCGACCTGGTCTTCAACGATCCGGAGGCCCTCAAGGATCTGAACGGTCTCGTGCACCCGGCCGTGGGTGCCGAGATCGCCCGCCGCATCGACGCCGAGCGGGACACCGATCATGTGGTCGTGCTCGACGTACCCCTCCTTGTCGAGACCGGGCGCCGCGGGCTCGCCGGCATCGTCGTGGTCGACACGCCGGTCGATGTCGCCGTCGCCCGGCTGATGCAGGATCGCGGCATGCCCGAGGTCGACGCCCGAGCGCGGATCGCTCGCCAGGCCAGCCGCGACGAGCGGTTGGCCAAGGCGGATCGCGTCATCGACAACGCAGGTGACCACGACGAGCTCGGTCGTCAAGTCGACGCCGCCTGGACCTGGATGCAGTCCCTGCCGGCCTACGACCCACCCGCCGCCACGACCGACCCACCCGCCGCCACGACCGAGGCGCCGGCTGCCTCGTCGGCCGATCTCCCTGGGCTGATCCCTGCGGAAGTCCGGCCTGAGGAAGCGGAAAACCGCATCGTGAGGCCGGACTTCCCGGGATGAGGAGTGCAGGGAGGGGCGTCTGATTGCCGCCACCTTCCGATCCGGGGCGGCCCATTCCCACATCCCGGCATGCGCGACGACGTCACGATGGCGGCGGTGGCCGCCCTCTTCGCTGGCCAGCGCGGCGCGGCGACTCGCCGACAGCTCGCCGGCCTCGGCGTGGATGCGCGGCGCATCGCGACTCGGCTGCGGCACCGGACGCTCGTCGAGGCGGTACCCGGCGTCCTCGTCGACCAAGCTGTTCCCAAGAGCTGGCACCAGCGCGTGCGGGTCGCCACCCTGGCTGCCGGAGGGACGATCGCATCGCACCGTTCGGCCGCGCGGTTGCACGGCCTCGACGGATGCTGCGATGACCTCGTCGAGGTCTCCGCGCCACGACGAGTCCGCCTGCCCGGGATCGTGGTCCACGAGGCCGTTGCCCTCGAGAAGCGTGACTGCATCGACCTCGCCGGCATCCCGACCACCGGCCTTGCTCGCACCCTGGCGGACCTCGGCAGCGTGTGCGATCCGGATCGAGTGCTGCAGGCGCTCGACGACGCTCGACGCC
>CAZTVJ010000477.1:0-1853 GCA_964616935.1 uncultured Acidimicrobiales bacterium
GGTCCGCCGCAATGGTTCGCTGCACTTCCAGCCGCTCGGTGGTCATCGCCCCATCCTGCCACCGGGTCATCCGGGCCGAACGAGGTGCGGCGCCCGCCCATACGATCGCGCTGTGACCCGTGCGCGAACGCAAGCGCTGTCGACACCCAAGAGCAGGCGGCGCCCGGGCTGCCGACGCAGCTGCCGTGACCTGCGGCCCGTGGCTCGACCTGGCACGGTCCTGACCCGCTGACGGGCGCTGGTGTGGACGTGCCAGAGTGCCGGATGCAGCGCTCCGTCTCGTGTCGGCTAGGGGCCGAGATCACCGGGGTCGCTGACGTCGTGCTGGCCGTTGCTGTCGCGTCGACGGCCGACATCGCCACCGAATCGTTGATCGTCTCGCTCGATGGGCAGGAGATCGCCGTTCGTGAGGTGCTCGACGACCATGGGGGCCGGCTGCACCGGGCTGCCGGTGTCGAACCCGGCCGGCTCGAGATCGAGTACCGCGCAACCGTGACGGGACGGGCAGCCCCGCCTCCGGTGACCGACATCGATCTGGTTCGGTACGTACGGCCGAGCCGATACTGCGAAGCCGATCGCCTGGCCGCGTTCGCCCGCGCGGAGTTCTACGGGCTGAGTGGGCTTCCTCTGCTGGAGGCAGTCTCCAGCTGGGTCGGCATGCGCGTCGCGTATGTCGCGGGGTCGAGCCGATCGATCGATGGTGCGGTGGCCACCCTGCTGGCCCGTCAAGGGGTGTGCCGGGACTTCGCCCACCTGGTGATCGCCATGCTCCGGGGTTGCGACACACCGGCCCGGCTCGTGTCGGTCTACGCGCCCGGCCTCGAGCCGATGGACTTCCATGCGGTGGCCGAGGTGTGCATCGACGGTGCCTGGCTCGTGGCAGACGCCACGTGCCTCGCGCCGCGCACCGCGCTGTTGCGGATCGCCACGGGGCGCGACGCCGCCGACACGCCCTTCCTCACCGTGGCCGGTGGTCCGGTCATGCTGGAGTCGGTCGAGGTGCTGGCGATCACCGACTCACCCTTGCCAACGGATGACCTGAGCCAATCGGTGCAGCTGGGGTGAGACCCCGGCCTGCGGGAGACCGCGCCGGTCATCGATGCCACGGCGCGGCCAGGTCGTCGTAGGACGTGTGTCCACGATTGCCGGACGGTCGGTGCGGCGGCTCCCCTACGCTTCGGTCATGCCGGTGCAGCACCACGTCGACGCGGATGGGCGCTACGACGGCAAGACGTTGCAGGAGCTGTGGCCGGCGGTGGTCGACGAGGTCGTCCAGGCTGCCTATCCACTCGAGGTGATCCTGTTCGGCTCGGTGGCGCGAGGCGACGACGGGCCCGACTCCGACATCGACCTGCTCGTCGTGCTCGACCACATCGAGGCGGCCGAGAAGCGGCCGATGATGGCGCGCATCCGCTCGGCGATCGACACGTTCGCGCCGGTCGAGGTGTTCGTCACCGACCCGGCGGAGATAGCGGAGCGACGCGACGACGTCGGCTCGTTGCTCTACTGGCCGTTGCGCGAGGGTCGATCCGTCTATCGACGCAAGCGTGTCCGAGCGGTTTGACACGCAGCGGTGGCTGCGGTACGCCCGTGACGACCTCGCCGCAGCGCGGACGGTGTTGTCGGACGAGTCACTCCCTGGTCGCCTCGCCTGCTTCCACGCTCATCAGGCAGCGGAGAAGGCACTCAAGGTGTCGCTGGTCGCTGCCAGCACCGAGTTCCGCAAGACGCACGACCTCGTCGTCCTCGTCGAGCTGCAGCCCGAGCCGCTCCGCTCGGCTGTGCTCGCACTCGAGCTTCAACGACTTCAGCCGTGGGCGGTCGATGCCCGCTACCCGGCGGACGTCCTCGAG
>CAZTVJ010000478.1:0-2152 GCA_964616935.1 uncultured Acidimicrobiales bacterium
AGGTTCATCTCGCTGATGCCCAGCTCGATGTGATGGCCGGCGGGGCTCTGCTTCCACCGCAGGAGGCGGTCCTCGCCGAGGAAGTCGGGCTCGTCGCTGGCACTGAACACGCCCATCTTGTTGATCCAGCCGCCGAGGTTGGTCGAGACCGATACGTCCGGCGAGGTGGTCACGATGCGGGCGGCGACGTCGGGGAGGGTCGTCCGGCCGGTGAGCAGGCGACCGAACGTCTCCTGCGTAGAGACGGGCCTCCCCGGAACGGGGCGTGCCTCGATCGGTACCGGTGGGCGGGGGCGGGGCGGGACGGCCACGTTGTTGACCGCACCGCCCGCCAGGGCGCACAGGCGGCCCGCCGCGGATTCCACGTGGAATCCGTCCCACTCCGTCGACGGGGTGAGGCCGGTGGCGGCGCGCAGGTCGGCGATCTGAGTGGGTGAGAGCAGGGCCGCGTGGTTGAGCGGATCGCCGGCGATGGGCAGTCCCCAGCCCTTGACGGTGTAGGCGAACACGATGCTCGGCCGGTCCGTCACCGTGTCGCACGACCGGTACGCGTCGATCAGCTCGGCGATGTCGTGGCCACCCAGGTTCTGCACCAGCGGCGCCAGCTCGTCGTCGTCGACGTCGGCCAGGAACGCCTTGACCGATGCGTCGGCACTGGCCAGGAAGCGGCTGCGCAGCTCCGCGCCCCGGTGGGCGAACAGGCTCTGGTACTCCTCGTTCGACATGTCGTCGATGTGCCGGCGCAAGGCGTCGCCACCAGGCTGCGCGAACGCCGCCTGCAAACGGCGGCCGTACTTCGCCTCCACCACGTGCCAGCCCGAGTCCTCGAAGAACTGCATGAGGCGCTTGGCCTTCATCCCGGGGATGACGCGGTCGAGGCTCTGGCGGTTCAGGTCGACGATCCAGGAAACGTTGCCCAAGCCCTGAAGCGCGGGGTCGGCGATGGCCTCCCACACGTTGCCCTCGTCGAGCTCGGCATCACCGACCAGCGCGATGAACCGCGACCGCGGGCGAGGGCCGAAGTGCGCGTCGAGGTAGCGCCGCGTGGCGGCCGCGAAGAGTGGAGCGACCGCACCCAGCCCCACCGAACCGGTCGAGAAGTCGAACACGTCCGGGTCCTTCGTGCGGCTCGGGTAGGCCTGCAGGCCGCCCAGCTCGCGCAGGCGGGTGAGCCAGGAGCGGTCCAGCTCGCCGGTCAGGTACTTGATGGCGTGGAACACCGGCGAGGCGTGGGGCTTCACCGCCACCTTGTCGTCGCCACCGAGATGGCCGAACCACAGCGCCGTCATGATCGAGACCATCGACGCCGAGCTGGCCTGGTGGCCGCCGACCTTGATCTCGTCGCCGGGCCGATCGTGGTTGGCGTGGTCCACCATGCGCACTGCGAGCCACAGGATCCGCTGCTCGATCACCTCGAGCGTCGCGAGGTCAGGCTGGTCCGGCACGGCCTCGGGCACGATCCGAGCGTAGGTGGGGCTCCGGCGGCCCGGGTAGGGGCACCGTGCGGAACCATCGCCACAGCGAGACGTCGTACACCGTCTTGATCGCGCCCGAGATGACGAAGGGAAGGCCGATCGCCAGCTGGGTGGCGGCAGCTGCGAGTGGCGGGCCGAGGGGTCGGGTCAGGTACCGAGCCGTGTTCGTGTACGCCGCCGCCGGCGTCTGCTCGGCCGGATCGACCAGCTCCATGACGTAGGCCTGGCGAGTGGGGACATCCATCTGCGACAGCGCCGTGCGGGCGAGCAGGAGCACGGCGGCAACCGGGAACGTCGGGGCGAAGGCGACCATGGCGATGAGCACGTTCGACGGAAGGTGCGTGAAGACCATGGTCCGCAGCAGGCCGAATTGCTCGGCCAGGCGAGGGGCCACCAGGAACGAACCGGTCTGGAGCAGACCCATGGAGAAGAACAGCACGCCGATCTGGGCTGGGCTGGCATCGAAGCGCTGGTGCAGCCACCAGGCGATGAAGGCACCGACGGCGAACCCGCCGCCGAAGGAGTCGAGCGCGAAGAGCCCTGACAGGCGGCGCACGGCGCCCTTCGACCGCACGAGCTTGCTGCGGCCGTTCGTGGTGCCACCCGGCACCTCGACCTGTTGGCTGAGCGATCTCGCGACCAGCGCACCCACCAGCGCGATCGGGACCAGCACGACG
>CAZTVJ010000479.1:0-7184 GCA_964616935.1 uncultured Acidimicrobiales bacterium
AAGGGGTCTGAGCCATGCCCATCACCGCAACCGAGAAGATCTGGATGAACGGCAAGCTGGTCGACTGGGCCGACGCGAAGGTCCACGTGCTCACCCACACCCTCCACTACGGCACCGGCGTGTTCGAGGGCATCCGCGCCTACGAGACGGCGCAAGGTCCGGCCATCTTCCGCCTCACCGATCACATCAACCGGCTCTACAGCTCCGCCCGCATCCTGATGATGGACATCCCCTACGAGCCGGCCGAGCTGATCCAGGCGTGCAAGGACACGGTCGCCGCCACAGGACTCCCGTCCTGCTACGTCCGGCCCATCGCCTACTACGGCTATGGCGAGATGGGGCTGAACACCATGCCCTGCACGGTCGACGTCGCCATTGCCTGTTGGCCCTGGGGCGCCTACCTGGGCGAGGAGGCCCTCGCCAAGGGCACCCGCATGAAGATCAGCTCGTGGGTGCGCCACGACCACAACACCATGCCGCCGGCGGCCAAGACCGTCGGCAACTACGTGAACTCGTCGCTGGCCAAGGTGGAGGCGCTCAAGGCCGGCTACGACGAGGCGATCATGCTCAACCCGCTGGGCTGGGTGAGCGAGTGCACCGGTGAGAACATCTTCGTGGTCCGCAAGGGCAAGATCCTCACGCCACCGCTCACCGCCGGAGCGCTGGAGGGCATCACGCAGGACTCGGTCATGACGATCGCACGCGACCTCGGATTCGACGTCCGCACCGACCACCTGGCCCGCAGCGACCTCTACATCGCCGAGGAGATGTTCGTGTGCGGCACTGCGGCCGAGGTCACGCCGGTGAACTCGGTCGACGACCGGCCCGTGCTCTGCCCCGGCCCCATCACGAAGGCGATCATGGACGAGTACGCCAAGGCCGTTCGCGGCCAGTTGGACCGCTACAAGGAGTGGGTGGAACATGTCCGTTGAACCGACGCGAGCGCGCCTGCCCGAGGCCGTCGAGATCTTCGACACGACGCTGCGCGACGGCAGCCAGGTGGAGGGCCTCTCCCTCACGGTCGACGACAAGCTGCGCATCGCCGAGCAGCTCGACCTCCTGGGTGTCGGGTTCATCGAGGGCGGCTGGCCAGGCGCCAACCCCAAGGACGACGAGTTCTTCCGGCGCGCCGCCAAGGAGCTGCACCTCTCGAGCTCCACGCTGGTGGCCTTCGGTTCCACGCGCCGCCCGAAGGGCAAGGTCGACGACGACGCGACGCTGCGCAACCTGGTGGAGGCCGGCACGACCGCCGTGTGCATCGTGGCCAAGGCGTGGGACGACCACGTGACCCGGGCGCTGCAGACGACGCTCGACGAGGGCGTCGCCATGGTCGACGAGTCGGTGGAGTTCCTCACCGGCCACGGGCTCGGCGTGCTGCTCGACGCCGAGCACTTCTTCGACGGCTACAAGCGCAACCCCGAGTTCTCGCTCGCCGTGCTCGAGGCGGCGGTCGTGCGCGGCGCCGGCCATCTGGTGCTGTGCGACACCAACGGCGGCTCGCTGCCCGACGAGGTGGAGGGCATCGTCGCCGCGGTGGTCGACCACTTCGGCGACGACGTCGTGGTCGGCATCCACTGCCACGACGACACCGGCTGCGCGGTGGCCAACTCGATGGCCGCGGTACGGGCCGGCGCCCGCCACGTCCAGGGTTGCATCAACGGCCTCGGCGAACGGACGGGCAACTGCAACCTGTCGACGGTCATCCCGAACCTGTCGCTGAAGATGGGCGTCCGCACGCTGCCCGAAGGCCGGATGGAGCTGCTGACGCCGGTGAGCCACCACATCGCGGAGCTCGTCAACCGCCCGCTCAACCCGCAGGCGCCGTACGTGGGCACGTCGGCGTTCGCCCACAAGGCAGGGCTCCACGTGTCGGCCATCGCCAAGGCCAAGGATGCGTACGAGCACGTCGACCCGACGAGCGTGGGCAACGGCACGCGGTTCGTCGTGTCCGAGCTGGCCGGCAAGAGCACCATCAAGCTGAAGGCCGACGAGCTGGGCCTGCCCTTGGACGGGGCCGCAGTGGCGTGGGTGATCGACGAGCTGAAGCGGTTGGAGCACGAGGGCTACCACTTCGAGGCGGCCGACGCCTCGCTCGAGCTGTTGCTGCGCAAGGCCACCGGATGGCAGCAGGAGTTCTTCGAGCTGGAGTCGATGCGGGTGATCACCGACGAGCTGCCGAGCGGCGCGTTCACCACCGAGGCCACGGTGAAGGTGCATGTGGAGGGTGAGCGCATCGTGGAGACGCGAGAGGGCAACGGCCCGGTGAACGCCATCGACGGTGCGCTGCGGGCCGCCATCAGCGCCCGCTACCCGAAGCTGGGCAAGGTGCACCTGGTCGACTTCAAGGTGCGCATCCTCGACGGCGCGGCCGGCACCGGGGCCGTCACCCGGGTGCTGCTCGACGCCACCGACGGCGAACGCGGCTGGAGCACCATCGGGGTCAGCGAGAACATCATCCAAGCGTCGTGGCAGGCTCTGTCCGACTCGATCGTGTACGCGCTGCTGCACACCGAAGACTGAACCGAGGACCGATGGCCGCCCCCCAGTACGTGCCCGTGCCACCGACGGATCGGCCGCGCAGCTACGAGTCGCCCGACATCGTGCCGGACGCGTGGCGCGCAGACCGACCGGGCGAGCTCGTCGGGCCCCAGCCGCAAGGCACCCGGCTCGGGTTCCAGGGCCCGGACCAGGGGTACGCGCTGAAGCTGGCCGACGAGCGCTTCAAGGATCGCCTGCGGCTGAGCCCCGGTGAGCACGCCGAGGACGCTGTCACTGGGTGCCTCGGCATCGCGCTGCGCCGGGCGTCGATGTACGGGCGGGCGCCCGTCATCCACGACCTCACGATCGCGTTCACGATCTGGGGCTTCCTCGACCCGTCGCCGCCCGCGGAGCTGGTGGCCTTGCGCCGCCCGGCCTTCGAGGGCGTCGGCCACGTCGCCCACCACTACGCCGAGGGCCGCGCCATAGCGGACTCGGTGCCCGAGGCGACGTTGCGGATGACGCCCGACCAGGCGCGGGCGGCCTATCCGGCGGACTGGCGGGTGCTGGTGGGCGCCGAGGCGTCCGCCGCCGGAGCCTGACCCGTAGAGGCCGCCAGCTCAGGCGGGTGGCGTTGGCGGGGGTAGTTGGGTGTCGGGCGCCGCAGGCTCGGTCGGACTCGCGGCTGGGGGGCCGGTCGGCGGCTCGAACGACGTCGCGGGCGGCGCTTCGGGCACCGCGTCGTGCGTTGCCCTCGCCTTGCCCCGGCGGCGCTCGGCTCGCACCGCGAGCACGATGGCGACGATGGCGCCGATCAGGACGAGACCGCCGAAGCCGATCAGCAGCCACGACCACCAACGGAAGCCGCCGCCGCTGTCGCAGCTGCCGTTCGTGGCGGACGCTGTGGCCCTCAAGTCGACGGTGTCACCGAACGTCGGCGTCCACGTGACCGAGCAGCCGTCGACGTCGCCGTTCGCTTCGATGACCTCTCCGGGGAACGTGACCCGGATCCGCACCTCGGCCTCGTCGAAGATCTGCGAGAGGTCGGGCACCTGATCCTGCGGGATGGGAAGGTCGCCGACGTCGCCGGTGAAGTCGAGCGTGCCCTCGAGGATGAACCGGTCGCCGTCGCGCTCGATGAGCAGGTCGCCGGAGTCGCCGGTGCCGAGCCCTGATCCGGCCTCGTCGAGCGGCGCCCCGGTGAAGGTGACGGTCTGGCCGATGAATTTGTCGTCCTCGTAGGGGGCGGTGGTGACGTCCTCGGCCCCGGCCACGTCCTGCTCGCCGTCGGCGCCGGCGATGAGGCTCTCGATGCCACCCGGGAGGAAGCGAGCCAGGTCCTTGCTGATGCCGACGGTGAACGTCCCGTCGATCGTGTCGTCGGCCTGTACCCGAAGGTCGGCGTCGAGCTTGATGCACCCCGACAGGGCCACTGCGGCCACGGCCGCCCCGACGATCGACCGCACACCTCGGCTCCAGCCCATGCGGCGCACCGTAGACGACGAGGCATCTACGGCTCGCCGGATCAGGTGACGGTCACGGGGAAGTCGGCCGTCTTGGCCGGCGCCACGCCCTGCTCCCAAGGACGCACGTAGCCGAAGGAGAGGGTGGTCGTGCCGGCGCTCTGGGCTTTGAACACGAAGCGCTGCATGCCGCTCGCGCCCGGCTGACTGCCGCCCTGCTCGAAGTCGGAGTCCAGCAGCACCACCTTGTCCCCGGGGGGCTGGGCGAGCTGCCAGCTGTACCCGGTCGACGGGGTGGCCTCCAGCTCGATCGTGAACTCCTTGCCAGATGCGACGCTGATGGCGGTGCCGGGCGTCGAGTAGACGGTGCCGGAGCTGCCACCCGTGTCCGACCCGCAGGCCGACACCAGGAGGACGGGAACGGTCAAGAGGATCCATGGCCCGCGCACCTGGCGAGGATAGAGGACCATCGCTACCGTCTCTCGGGCATGCGACATGGCGAGTTCTGCGATCCACGCCTGGTGGAGGTGTACGACGCCGAGTGCCCGTGGTCTCGCGATGACGACTTCTTCCTGGCCATCGTGAACGAGAGCTCGGCGGCGCGTGTGCTCGACCTCGGCTGCGGGACCGGGCGTCTCGCGCTGGGGATGGCCCGGGCCGGCCACACCGTCGTCGGCGTCGATCCCGCTCGGGCATCGCTCGATGCCGCCCGAGCCAAGCCGGGCGCCGAATGCATCACATGGATCGAGGGCACCTCATCCGGGCTGCCCGACGACGCGTTCGACGTGGCCGTGATGACCAGCCATGTGGCGCAGCTCTTCGTCGGTGACCGCGAGTGGACCGACACCCTTGCCGACCTTCGGCGAGCGCTCGTCGCAGGCGGCACGCTGGCGTTCGATGCTCGTGACCCGAGGGCGCGCGCGTGGGAGCAGTGGAACCCGATCGACTCGCGGCGGCTCGTCACGCTGGCGGCCGGCAGGAGCGTCACGACATGGACCGAGGTCACCGCCGTCGAGAACGGTCACGTCAGCTTCACGCACCACTACCGCTTCCCGGAGGGCGGCGAGCTCGACAGCACGGCCGCCATGCGCTTCCGGACGGAGGACGAGATCCGGGCGTCGCTCCACGATGCGGGCTTCGCCACCGAAGGCATCTACGGCGGGTGGCAGCGCCAACCGGTCGGCCTCGGCGACGGCGAGCTGCTCGTCATCGCCCGCACCTGACCCGGGTCGTCGTCGTTCACTCGTCGAGCCGCTCCTCCAGCCGGACGGTCACGGTGTCACCGGCCTGCTTCGCAATGGCGGCCCGAACGTCGGCCTTGACGGGCAGCTTGTGCGTGCCGTCTCCCAGGGCCATGAACGAGCTGTGGAAGGGATGGCCGTCGACCGTGCCGCGGACCTTGACGAGGCCGCGGGTGCCGAAGAACTCGGCGGAGTTCGGCATCACCACGTAGGTCCACGCGCCCTTGCCCGGGCCCTTCAGAAGCGTTGCCGTGAACTGCTTGCGCAAGGTGCTCATCGGTCGTCCTCCTCCGGTTCGGCCACATCGTTGACGACGACTCATCGAGTCGCGACTCATCGCGACGTAGCGTCCAGCCCATGACCTACCTGGACGATCAGGGTCGTCCGGAACCTCCGCTCGCCGCCGACGAGACCGCAACCCTCCTGGGCTTCCTGGAGTTTCAACGCTCGACGTTGGCGTGGAAGTGCGCAGGACTTGACGCGGCCAGCTTGCGGGCAACGGTTGCCGCCTCGTCGGTGACCCTGGGCGGGTTGCTCAAGCACATGGCCTACGTCGAGGATCATTGGTGCTCCCGGCAGCTCTACGGACGAGCCCCGGAGCCGCCGTGGGACGCGGTGGACTGGGACGCCGACCCCGACTGGGAGTGGCACACGGCCGCCGAGGACACCCCTGAGGAGCTCCATGCGCTCTGGGAGGACGCCGTCACCCGCTCGCGCGCCCTGGTCGCGAAGGCGCTGGACGACGGCGGCTTGGATCGGCTCGCAGCGGTGGTCGACCACTTCAGCGGCGAGGCACCCAGCCTGCGCTGGATCCTCGTCCACCTGATCGAGGAGTACGCGCGCCACAACGGCCATGCGGACCTCCTGCGGGAGTCGTTGGACGGGCTCACCGGCGAGTAGCCGAGGCTCGAGGGATCCCGACCGCGGGCCGGCGGGAACACTTCGACCACTGCAAGTGGTTGACTCAGGCGTGGTGCATCGGCCAGCGACGATCCAGGTAGGTCAACCGGCTCATTTCGCGGGGTTGCCCGGGTTCTCCCCTGTTCCGGCCGTACCCGTACGGCCACGGACGACGATCTTGCCGGTGAGATGAGCACGCTCTATCCCCACGAGCCTGCGCATCCCCGCACGGGGACGACGAAGGCACAGTGCGCCCACTGCGGCGCTGCGGCGCCGTCGCGCGAGGACACGGAGCTCGGCCGGGAGCTGCCCATCGCGCTCGCCGCCAACGAGATCCGCCTCCTCTACCAGGGTGTTTGGCGCAACGACGGCAGCCTGGCCGCCTTCGAGGCGTTGTCGCGCTGGAACCACCCGCTCCTCGGGTCGGTGCCGCCCGTCCAGTTCGTCCCGGCCGCCGAGCACGTGGGCACGATCGCCGCGCTCACGGACTGGATGGTGGCCCAGGCCACCCACGACGCCCGGGTGTGGCCGAAGCTGTGGGACGACGTGCCCCGGCTGCTGGTCAACGTCTCCGGCTCCGACCTGCAGCGTCACGGCCTGGCCGACCAGATCCTGAGCCACGCTCGCGAGGCCGGCTTGGCCCCGGAGCGGCTGGGGGTCGAGATCACCGAATCCGTCGCCCTGGCCGATCTCGGGTTGGCCAAGGCCAACCTCGACCTCCTGGCGGCACAGGGCGTCGGGGTGGCCCTCGACGACTTCGGCAGCGGGTACTCCGCGCTCGCCCAGCTCACCAAGCTGCCCATCTCCATGGTGAAGCTGAGCGCCGAGCTGACGCAGGACGTCGCCGTCGACGAGCGGGAGCGCTACCTGGTCGGCGAGCTGATCGAGATGCTGCACGGCCTCGACATGGAGATCGTCGCCGAGGGCGTCGACGATGCGGTCCGCCTTCAGGTGCTCACCGAGCTGAACTGCGACCTGGTGCAGGGCATGCTGCTGGCCGAACCGATGGCGTCCGGCGACATCATCCATCTGCCTGCTCAGCTGCCGACGCCTCTCTGAACCCTCGATGCACGGTCGGTCGATCGACGCCTCGGGCCGGGTG
>CAZTVJ010000480.1:0-8752 GCA_964616935.1 uncultured Acidimicrobiales bacterium
GGACCTCCCGCGGCGCAGACGATAGGAGTGGTGATGGAGAGCAGGACACGCAAGCGGTTGGCCGGCCTGGCAGTGGTGGGGTTGGCCGTCGGGGGCCTGGGTGCCACGGCCTGGGCCCAGACGAGCGACGAGCGGCCCACGCTGGGCGCTGCTGTTGCAGCCGAGACCGAGCCCGGCGGGGCACGCAAGGAGCGCCGGTTCGGCCCGTTGCGCCGAGCAGTGCATGGCGACCTGGTCGTGAAGGGCAAGGACGGGGCCTTCGTGCCGGTCACCTTCGACCGGGGCAAGGTGACGGCGGCCAGCGCGACGTCGGTGTCGATCGAGCGGCCCGACGGCGTCAAGGTGACGGTCACGGTGACGCCCGAGACCACGTTCCGCGGGGTGAAGGACGCTGCGGCGTTGAAGGTCGGTGAGCCCGCGCTCATGGTCTCCGAGGCGGGCAAGGCTCGCACGATCGGTCAGCGCGACCCGGCCCGCCGGGCGGGCCCGTCAGCCCCGCCGGCGACCGGTTCCTGAACCGTGCCGGGCTCGTGATGGCAGGTTTCTGCCGTGACGAGCTCGGCTGACATCGCCGAGCAGAACTGGGGCGCCCCTCCGAGCGCGGCTGCGGCCGGATCGGGCGCCGATCCATCGGTTGGCCGGCCCTACAGGATCCGCTTGGGAGGGTGGTCCCGGAACGTGCGGAGGTGGCGGCGGATCCCGGTGGTGAAGGCCTCGTTGTAGGCCAGCTTCCTGGTCAGGTAGCTGTGCTGCTCCTTGGGGTCCAGGTAGAGGTTGAACAGGCGGGCGTAGGTGTACTTCTGGTCCACGCCGGTGAAGCCACCCGGCCCCGCGACGTCGGTGTCGTCGTCGCTGGTGGAGGAGATCATGAACTTGTACTCGCCGCAGCGCACCGCCGAGAGGTTCGACAGCAGCCAGTAGTACTGGAACTTGCGGTTCGAGCGCCCATCCGGCGCGAGCAGGAACGACGTCTGATCGACGCCGTCGATGTAGCGGTCGGCGGGCAGGCTCGCCTCGGCTCCGGCCAACGTGAGGGCGGTCGGCAGCAGGTCGGTGAAGCTGAACAGGCCATCGCTCTCGCGCTCACCGTCGATCATGCCCGGCCAGGCCACGATGCCCGGCACCCGGACGCCTCCCTCCCAGGTGGAGCCCTTGGACGAGCGGAACGGGGTGTAGGCGGCGTCGGGCCAGTTCTCCATGTGGGGCCCGTTGTCGGAGCTGACCACGATGACGGTGTCGTGCAGCTGGCCGGTCTCCTCCAGCGCCGCGACCACCCGCCCGACGATGTCGTCCAGCTCGACCAGCGCGTCCTTGTAGGGGTGCTTGGCCGGCGAAGCGCCGAGGAACCGCTCGTGCGGGTAGTTGTCGAAGTGGGCGCCACGCGTGCCGTGGTAGAGGAAGAACGGGCGCTCGTCGTCGGCCATCCGGCGGATGAACTCGACCGAGTAGTCCGCCCACTTGTCGTCGAGGGTGGACAGCACCGGGATGGTGACCTCCTCGACGTTCTCCACGTCGCCACCCCGGGTGGCATGGACGAAGCAGCGGTTGAACGGCTGGTTCTCGATCCACTCCGTCCGTTCCTGGGAGTAGACGACCTCGGGGAAGAAGTACGGATCCCGCCACTCCGAGTACATGTCGGACACGGACAGGAAGCCGTAGAAGTCGTCGAAGCCGACGTGTTGCGGCTGGGATGCTGCGTTCTCGCCGAGGTGCCACTTGCCGACCGCCTGCGTGACGTAGCCCGCCGCGGACAGCAGCTCCGCCAGGGTGACCTCGCCCTCCAGGCCGCCCGGCTCGCCGTACATGGGCGGGCGTTGCAGCCCGTGGCGCATCGGGAGGCGACCGGTCAGCAGCGACGCCCGGCTGGGCGTGCACGACGGTTCCGAGTAGCAGGACGTGAGGCGCAGACCGCGGCGGGCCAGCCGGTCGAGGTGCGGGGTGGGCGCGCCGACGGCGACGCCGCCGCCGTAGCAGCCGAGGTCCCCCCAGCCGACGTCGTCGAACAGGATGACGACGACGTTCGGCCCGGTCCGGCCGCGCCGGCTTCGGTACGCATCGAGGCGTTCGGTCGCCCGTGCCACCTCGTCGTCGTGCACGAACTGCGGTTCTCGGTCAGGTCCGAGATCGGTGAGCGGCGAGGCGAACACATCGAAGGCCATGGCCGCGTAGTCAAGCAGGTGAGGTCCGTCAGGGCCTCGGTTGCGGTCGCACCGCGCCACCTTGACCATCGAAGTCCGACACCAGGATGCGGTTTTCCGCACCGTCAGGCCGAAGTTCGCCGAAACTCCCGGCTCCCTGGGCCTAGGTGAGCTTCTCGACGAAGCCCTCGAGCTGGCGGAGGTTGCGGACCTCGTAGACCCCGTCGGTGTGGGCGGCGTACTCCCCCACGATCGAGTCGCCCGTGTTCCAGTACGAACGGGGCTCGGGGTTCAGCCAGTAGACGTGGCGTGCCTTCTGCCGCATCTCCTTCACCACCCAGCTCTGGGCGGCGTGGTAGTTGTTCCGCGCGTCGCCCAGCAGGAGCACCGTGGTCTTCGGGCCGACGTCCTTGCCCCAGCGCTCCCAGAACACCTCGAAGGCGTGGCCGTAGACGCTGTGGCCGTCCACCCACACCACATCCGCCTCGGTGTTCACCCGGTGCACCGCCTCGGTGATGTCCTCGACGCCCTTGAAGTACTCGGTCACCTCGTCGATGCCGTCGATGAACACGAACGACCGCACCTTCGAGAACTGGCCCTGGATGGCGTACACGAGGTGCAGGGTGAACCGGGCGAACGCGGCCACCGAGCCCGAGATGTCCGCCACGACCATCAGCTCGGGCTTGCTCGGCCGCGGGTACTTGAACTTCGGTTCGGCTGGCACACCGCCGTAGGAGAGCGAGTGGCGCACGGTCGACCGGAAGTCGAGTGGGCCCTTGCGCCCGTGGCGGCGCTTGCGAGCGAGCCGCGCCGCCAGCTTGCGGGTGAGCGGGTAGAGCGCCTTGCGCAGCGAGAGCATCTCGTCGCGCGACGCGTGCATGAAGTCGACGTCCTCGGGCAGAGGCTTGCGCAGCGTCTTGGCCATCGCCTCGACACCCCGGTCGGCCACGAGACGGCGGCGGATCTCGGCCTCGATCTCCTTCTTGAACTGCTCGATGCGCATGCCGTACTCGTCCTGCTCGAGACGCTCCTCCAGCTCGGTCAGCTCGCCCCCGGCCTGCTGACGGGTCGCTTCCATGAGCTTGTCCATCATCGAGTCAAGGTCGAGGTTTCGCAGGGTTCGGTACAGGTAGTAGGTGCCGCCGACCGGGCGGCCCGGCTCCATCCCGGCGTAGCGCCCCACGGCCTGGCGGGCCAGCGCCCGCAGCAGCGCATCGTCGCCCTTCATCAGCGCCTGGTAGAGCAGGAGCATCATCTCCTCGGGCGACAGCGACTCCATGGCGCCGCCGGCGCCCTTGCCCTCACCTTGGCGCAACGCGTCCTGCTGCTCGCGCCAGAAGTCGTCCGCCTCGTCGCCGTCGCCGATCGAGTACTGCGGACCACGCAGCGAGAAGTAGACCTCGAACACCGTCTCGAACGCCCGCCAGTGGGCGTTCGACTTCACCAGCGTCGCGGCCAGCGCGTACTTGAAGGCTTCCCGATCCTCGATCGGGATGTGGCGCACGGCCTCCATCGCATCAAGGTTCTCGGTGAGCGACACCGGCAAGCCGGCGGACCGCAGCTCCTGGATGAAGCCGTTGAGGAGGTCGAGCACGGCGACGGACCCGGCGCTACTTGTCGACCGACAGCTCTTTGGCCGCCTTGGCGATGTCGGTCTGGTACTTGAGCAGGATGTGGAGGGTCTCCTTGGCCTGCTGGGCGTCGATGTTGTCGATGTTCAGCAGCACCAGCGTGCGGGCCCAGTCGATCGTCTCGGACACCGACGGCGCCTTCTTCAGCTCAAGCTGGCGAATGCTGCGCACGATGCGCGCCACCTGGTCGGCCAGGTGCTCGGTGATGCCGGGCACCTTGGTGAGCACGATCTCCTGCTCCCGATCGAGATCGGGGTAGTCGACGTGCAGGTAGAGGCACCGACGCTTCAACGCCTCGGACAGCTCACGGGTGTTGTTCGACGTCAGGAACACGAGCGGGATCTGATTGGCCTCCAAGGTGCCCAGCTCCGGGATGGACACCTGGTAGTCGGACAGCACCTCCAGCAACAGTGCCTCGGTCTCCACCTCGACCCGGTCGACCTCGTCGATGAGGAGCACGACGGGGTCGGTGGCCCGGATCGCCTCGAGGAGCGGCCGGGTGAGGAGGAACTCGTCGCTGAAGATGTCGTCGTGCAGCTCGCTCCAGCCGTCGCTCTGGCGGTCGGCCTGGATGAGCAGGAGCTGCTTCTTGTAGTTCAACTCGTAGAGCGCCTTGGACTCGTCGAGCCCCTCGTAGCACTGGAGGCGGATGAGGCGGGCGCCCGTCATCTCGGCGACGCTCTTGGCCAGCTGCGTCTTGCCGGTTCCGGCCGGGCCCTCGACGAGGATGGGCTTCTGCAGGCGGTCCGCTAGGTAGACCACGCCCGCGATGCCCTCGTCGGCGAGGTAGTTCACGTCGCGCAGGCCCTGGCGGACGTCGGGCACGGTGTCGAAGCGGTAGGCGCCCGAGGGGCTGGGGGCAGGGGTCGCGGCCATCGCCGCAGCGTACCGGCCACCTTGACCGCAGGGTCAATCAAGCGGCACCGACACGATCAACGCGTCTGGCCGGTGCCCTCCACGATGTACTTCAGCGTGGTCAGCTCTCGCAGGCCCATCGGCCCGCGAGCGTGCAGCTTCTGGGTGCTGATGCCGATCTCGGCGCCGAAACCGAACTCTTCGCCATCGACGAATCGGGTCGACGCGTTCACGACCACCGCCGCGGCGTCGACCTCGCGGGTGAACCGCTCTGCCGCTCCCAGATCGCTGGTGACGATCGCCTCGGAGTGCCCCGAGCCGTACCGGGCGATGTGCTCGATGGCCTCGTCGAGAGACGCCACCACGCGAACCGCCAGCTTCAACGCAAGGAACTCGCGGGCGTAGTCGTCGTCAGTGGCCACGCCCATCGGCACGATGGCCCGGGCCGCGTTGTCGCCCACCAGCTCGACGCCGTCGAGCGCCGCCGCGGCCCGGGGCAAGAAGGCAGGCGCTACCGACGCGTGCACGAGGAGGCTCTCCGCCGCGTTGCACACGCTCGGACGCTGCGTCTTCGCGTTCACGATGATGTCGACCGCCATGTCCAGGTCCGCCGACGCGTCCACGTACACGTGGCAGTTGCCGTCGCCGTCGATCACGTACGGCACCGTGGCGTTCTCCAGGATCGAGGCGATGAGCGACGCGCCACCCCGGGGGATGAGGCAGTCGATCAACCCCCGCAGACGCATGAACTCGACCGCGGACTCTCGGCTCGTGTCCTCGACGAGCAGCACCGAGTCTTCGGGCAGCCCGGCCTTGGCTACACCCTCCCGGAGCACGGCCGCGATGGCCTGGTTCGACGTGATGGCACCGCTCGACCCCCGCAGGAACGCGGCGTTGCCCGACTTGATGCACAGCGCCGCCGCGTCGCTCGTGACGTTCGGGCGGTTCTCGTAGATGATCCCGACGACGCCGAGCGGCACCCGGACCTGGCGGATGCGCAGGCCGTTCGGCCGCACCCAACCGGCCGGGATCTCCCCCACGGGGTCGGGCAGCAGGGCGACCGCGCGCAGGCCGTGCGCCATCGCCTCCACCCGGGCGGGCGTGAGCCGGAGCCGGTCGATGACCGTTGCCGCCGTGTCCGCCCGCTCGGCCCGCTCCACGTCCATGCGGTTGGCTTCAACCACGTCGGCCGTGCGTTCGACGAGAAGGTCCGCCGCGGTCAAGAGGGCGGCGTCCTTCGCTGCGGTCGAGGCCGTCGCGAGGACGCGGGCGGCCGCTCGCGAGCGCTGGCCGAGGGCGGGGAGGTCGGACGACATCACCATCCAGCGTACCGGCGGGCCTCCAGGGCGCCGGGCTACCGTGCTCGTCGATGCCCATAGGGCGACGCACAACGAAACGAGCGCAGGGCAACCTCGGTGGCCAGATCGTGAGCAGGCGCTGGCGTCACGTCGTCATCGGCCTGCTGGCGCTGACCGCAGTCGTCGTGGTGGGGACGATCGGCTACGTACTGCTCGGCTTCGAGCTGTTGGACGCCGCGTACCAGACCGTGACGACGATCACGACCGTGGGCTTCCGCGAGGTCGAGCCGCTCGACGGGGCCGGCCAGATCTTCACCATGATCTTGATCCTGGCCGGCGTCGGCACGGCGCTCTACACCCTGACCGTGCTGTTGGAGCTGCTCGTCGAGGGCCACCTCGGCGAGTCGATGGAGAGGCGACGCATGGAGAAGCAGATCGGTGCGCTGCGAGGCCACGTGGTGCTGTGCGGCTGGGGCCGGGTCGGGCGGGCCATCGCCGACGAGCTGGCCGAGGCCGGACGCAGCCTGGTGGTCATCGACCTCGACCCCGAACGGGTGGCGACCATCACGCGCCATCCCTGGGTGCTCGGCGATGCCACGAACGACGAGACCCTTCGCCGCGCCGGGATCGAGCGGGCTCAGGTGCTCGTCGCCGCCTTGGAGACCGATGCCGAGAACCTGTTCGTCACCCTCTCCGGCCGCGCCCTGCAGCCCGAGCTGTTCATCGTGGCGAGAGCGCGAGACGAGGCGAGCGTGGCCAAGCTGAGCCGGGCCGGCGCCGACCGCGTCGTCAACCCGCAGGAGATCGGCGGCGCCCGCATGGCTGCCTTCGTCCTCCAGCCGCACGTCACCGAGTTCCTCGACGTCGTGATGCGAGAGCGCGGGCTCGAGTACCGCCTCGAGGAGATCGAGCTCCCGCAGGGTTGCCCGTTCGGGGGGCTGAGCCTTCGCGACGCCCACCTGCGCGACCGCACGGGCGCCCTCATCCTCGCGATGAAGGGGGCCGACGGGCAGTTCGCCACCAACCCCAGCCCGGAGACGACGCTCGACGTCGGCCAGGTGCTCATCGCCATCGGCACCGAGGTGCAGCTCCGCGCCCTCGCCGACGCAGCCGAGGGCACGACCCGGGAACGAGCCACTCGGACCACCTGAGTCGACCGGGCGACGACGGCCGGCGCATCTACGCTCCCGCCGTGCTCGCCAAGCGCCTGGCCGCCCTCGTCGTGGCGATCGCTCTCGTGGCCGGGGCGCTCTGGCTGCGCTCCCGCATCGACGGCGACAGCGCCACCGCCGGTCCTGGCGGCACGACCACCGTCCCCGGGTCCGGTCCGGCGTCGTCAACCACGAACCTCGTGTGCATCACGGAGCTGGCCGAGGTCTGCCGAGCGGCGGCCGCGGCGGCCAACGGCTCGGCGACGAGCATCACCGTCGAGGCCGCGGGCACCACGATCGACCGCCTGGCTGCAGCGGAGGATCCCGGCGAGGTGGCCTGGCTGACGCTGGCGCCGCTGCCCCAGCTCGTGGACGACCTGCGCAGCCGTGCCGGGCTCGTGCCCCTGTTCGTCGACAGCGTTCCCATCGCCAGCTCGAAGCTCGTCCTCGTCGGCCGCACCCCGCAGATGGGTGTGCTCGCCGCGCACTGCGGCGGCGCCGTGACGTGGACGTGCCTCGGCGACGCGGCCGGGCGACCGTGGAGCGACATCGGGGGCCAAGCCGCCTGGGGTGCGGTGCAGCCTGCCCACGAGGCGCCGGCGTCGAGCGCCACCGGGCTGCTCAGCTTCGCCAACGCCGTGGTCGGCTTCTTCGGCCGCGCCGACCTCGCCTCGGCCGACCTCGAGAGCGACGCCTTCACCGACTGGGTACGGAGGCTCGAACGCTCGATCCCCTCCTTCGGCGGGCCCCAGGGAACCCCCTTCGAGCAGTTCCTGCTGCTCCCGCAGATCAACGTGGTCGCCACCACCGAGGCCGAGGTGAACGCCAGCGCGGGTGCCCGTAGGAGCGAGCTCACCGTGGCCTACCCTGCCCCCATGGCACAGGCGGACGTGGTGCTCGCGACGTCGGCGGGCACGGACCTGCCGGACGGCGTGGTCGACGAGCTCGCCACCGCGTCGACCGCTGCGGGCTGGGAGTCCCCCTCGGCCGCCAGCCCGGGCGGGCTGCCATCGCCCGGCCTGCTCCAGGCGCTGCGCCAGCTCTGGTCGGAGGTCACCCGATGAGGCGGACCTCGACTGCCCTCGCCACAGCGTTCGCACTGGTCGCGCTGGCGTCCTGCTCCGTCTCGTCGAACGACACCGGGAGCGGCACGTCGGTGGCGCCGGCCTCCACCGACCTGTCGACGGCGGATCCGGGCGATTGCATCACCGTGGATCTCGCCGTGAGCCCCGAGAAGGTGACGCTGCTCACCGACCTCGCCCGCACGTTCAACGACCAGCGCAACAAGGTCGGCGAACGCTGCGTGTTCGTGCGCACGCTGCGCAAGGCTTCGGGAGCCGCCGCCACCCTGCTGACGGAGGGCTGGCCCGACCCGGAGGCCAACGGGCCGCAACCGGTCATCTGGTCGCCCGCGGCCAGTGCCTGGGGTGCCGTGGTGAACCAGCGCCTCAGTGACAAGGGCCAAGCGGCCATCGCCCCTGCGAGCAAGCCGTTCATGCTGACGCCCCTCGTCATCGCGGTGCCGAAGCCCATGGCCGAGGCGCTCGGCTACCCGGCGACGCCCGTCGGGTTCAAGGACATCGCCGAGCTGGCCAACGATCCGCAGGGCTGGGCGAAGTTCGGTCACCCGGAGTGGGGCCCGTTCCGCCTCGGCAAGACCAACCCCAACTTCTCCACGA
>CAZTVJ010000481.1:0-6376 GCA_964616935.1 uncultured Acidimicrobiales bacterium
GGGCACTCGTCGTGCATCGCCCACTCGGTCGCTTCGCGACCCGTCCCACCACTGATGCCACCGACACCTGAGGTCTGCGTCGGAGCGATCGTCGTCCGGGACGGCTGCTTGCTGCTCATCGAGCGGGGCCGCGGGGCGGCCGTCGGTTCCTGGAGCATCCCCGGTGGGCGGGTCGAGCCCGGCGAGGCGGTGGCGGCGGCCGTGGAACGCGAGCTGGCCGAAGAGACCGGGCTGGCCGGTCGCTGCGGACGGTTCGTGGGGTGGGTGGAGCGCATCTCGGCTGAGCACCACTTCGTCATCCTGGACTTCGAGGTGGCCGTGCCTGCCGACGTCAGCCCGGTGGCGGGTGACGACGCCACGGCGGTGCGCTGGGTGGCTCTCGACGAGCTGGCTGACCATCCCGGGCTCGTGCCCGGGCTGGTGGAGTTCCTCGCGGAGCGCGGGCTCGTGCGCCCGGTCAGCGACCCTTCCACTGCGGAGGGCGCTTCTCCACGAACGCCTTGAGGCCCTCCTGCAGGTCCTCGGACTTGATCATCTTCCCCATCGCGGCATCGGTCATCGCCCAGAGCGTGGCGTCGTCCGCGTGGTCCGATGCGAGCACGACCTTGCGGCTCTCCCAGATGGCCATGGGGGCGTTCTCGCAGATCTTGGCGGCCAGCGCCATCGCCGTCGACTCGACGGCGTCGGGCTCGACCAGGTGGTTGACGAGGCCGAGCTGATGCGCGCGGGATGCCGGTAGCGGTTCCCCGGTGAGGATGGCCTCCATGGCCGCCGAGCGTCCGATGGCGCGGGGCAGCCGGAACAGGCCACCGGCGCCGGCGATGAGGTTGCGCTTCACCTCGGCCAGGCCGAACGACGAACGGGTGCTGGCGACGACCAGGTCGCACGACAGGACGATCTCGCAGCCACCGGCGGTGGCCAACCCGTCGACCGCCACGATGAGCGGCTTCGTGCGTTCTCGTTTCGCCAGGCCGGCGAAACCGCCCTTCGCGGTGACGCTGTTGCCCTCGGGAGTGCCCAGTGCCTTGAGGTCCTGCCCCGAGCAGAACGTCGGCCGGTCACCGACGGTCACGGCGCGCAGCACGCCGACCCAGACCTCGGGGTCGGCTTCGAGGGCGTCGATGGCGGCTTCCATCTCCGTGGCCACCTGACGATTGATGGCGTTGCGGGCCTCGGGGCGGTTCAGCGTGAGGAGTGCGACACGTCCCTGCACCTCGTACTCGATCATGGCGGCGCATGGTACGGCGCGGTGCTGAGTCCGACCCAACCCGCACAAGCCTGCGGTACCCTGCGGCGCCAGGCGGAAGGGGGACGTTTGAGCGAGTCGCCGGCCCTGGGGTGCCCGTACTGCTGCTCGTACGAGGTGGACCGTCTCTACCTTGCGCCGGCCAACGTCGACTCCTGTCGGTGCCGTGCGTGCGGCGCCCGCTGGGACGAGGAGCTGGGATCGGGTGAGTTCCGGGGGCGGTCGGAACGGCAGTCCGCTGTGCTCCCGCGCCCGCCCTCGTGAGCGGGGTGGTTCGGTTGCCGTCAGCGAAGGTCGTCTGCTGCCTCGGCGATGTCGAGCTGGTCGGCCGCATCGTCGAGTAGCCCGTCCTCGAGCCCGTCGAGCTCGTCCATCGTCTCGGCCGCTCCGACGACGACGTCTCCTTCGGCCTCGTCCACCACGGCAATGGCCACCTCGTCGACGACGATCTCGTCGACGACCTCGGCGCGGACCTGCTCGAGTGCCTCGATCTCGTCGGCCGCGTCGGCCACCAGCTCGGCCTCGGCTTCATCGATCTCGGCGAGGGCCTCCTCGTCCAGGACCACCTCGGCCATGGCCTCGACTCGGGCCTCCTCGAGGAGGTCCAGCTCGTCGGCTGTCTCGGCGATCACGAGGGCCTCGGCCTCATCGATCTCGGCCAAGGCCCCCTCGTCGAGGGCGCGGTCGGCCTGTTCGACGGCGTCGTCCTCGTCCACCTGCAGCATGGAGCGGGCGACCTCGAGCTCCTCGACCGCCGCTGTCGCACCGATGAGGACCTCCACCTCCGCTTCCTCGATGGCGCCGACGGTGGCGGCCGCCTCGATCTCGTCGATCTCGATGTCAGCGCGGGCCACCTCGAGGAGGTCGAGCTCGTGGGCCGTCTCGGCGATCACCTCCACCTCGGCCTCGTCGACGGCGGCGAGCGTCTCCACCGCGTCGATCTCGTCGGCCTCCAGGTCGGCTCGGGCTTCCTCGAGGAGCTCGATCTCGTCGGCTGCTTCGGCGATCACCTCCAGCTCGGCCGCCTCGACGGTCTCGGCCGCAGCCACGTCGGCTGCGACGAGTGCGTCCCGCTCAGCGGCGGAGATGGCGGCCGAGGCATCTGCGGCTGCGGCGATGGCCTCGGCCGGGGGCGCCGGGATGGGCTTCGGCCCGCTGGACGCCGGCTTCGGGCCGGTGCCACCAGCCTTCGGCTTCTTCGACCCTGACGGGCGCCGCGGGGGCCGCGCCGCCCGTGAGCCTTCGGGGGGTGGCTCGACGCCGAGGTTGCGCGCGATGTCGGGCACCATGCCCGCCACGCCCTTCACCGCCGCCTTCAGCTCATCGGACACCGGGGCCGGGTAGCCCGCCGGGGTGACCGACGCCCGCACTGGTGAGTACGCAACGGCTTCGAGGACAGCACCCCACCGATCCGGGGCGGCGTCGGCCGTGAGGGCGGCCCCGGCGGCTTCGGCCAGGCGGGTGGCGAGCTCGGTCGGGAATCGGACCCCGGCCTTCGGCGGGCGCGACGAGAGCCGCAGGGCGCGCACCACCCGCCCGACGCCGAGCGCGGCGTCGATGTCGGCGAGCCACTCCTGATGCTCCTTCTCCTGGCGCACGACCAGCCCGTCGCGGAGCTTGGCGGCCAGCTCTCGGGTGGCCTCGTCGCGCGCCACGGCCGAGTCGGTCGAGGCCGTCACGACGGACCGGAGGTCGCGGAGGTCCAGCTCGTCCAGGTCCGCCAGGGCGGCGTCGGCCCGGTCGAGCCACTCTGCCACCCGCGCCTTGGGGAGGATGTCCTCGGCCATGGCGAGCATGCCGTCGGCCTTGATGGGTGGTTGGTCGTTGGCCTTGAGCTGCTCGTTCTGCTCCTTGATGGCGTCGCGCACGGCGGGGATGCCACCGCGCAGCACCAGCTCCGCCACGGGACGCTGCTCATCGGGGAGGGCCTCCAGGAGCGCCTTGCGGTGGGTGCGGCCGGCCTTCAGCCGCTTGGGCTTGGGCCGCTCGGGCAGCATCGGCACCGGCGGACGGTCGGGCCGTTCGCGTCGCTCGCGAGGTTCACGCACCTCGCGCGGCTCACGTCGGGGCGGCCGGTCGCCCGCGGCATCGGCGCCTTCACGTCGGGGAGGGCGCGGGCCGCGGCGATCGCCGTCTCGGGGCGGGCGGTCGCTGCGCTCTCGTCGCGGGCCACGATCACGATCGCCGTCGCGATTGCCGACCAACGTGGACGTCACGGGCTCGAACTCGCGCTCCGACGCCAGGATCTCCAGGCGCTCGGGCTCCTTGCGTGCCCCCTTGGGCGGGAGCACTGCGAGGATCGTGATGCCGTCGACGTCCATGTCCGCGTCGACGCGCAGCACGTCACCCACCTTGGCGCCACCGGGCAGGAGCGATCCTTCGAGCACGCCCTTCGGCTCGCGGGCGCCCGCAGCGCGCCAGGTCCAGGTGCCGTCGGGGCGCGCGCTCGTGAGCTCGACGTCGATCCTGCGGGGCATGGCCGCAACCGTAGTGGGCGCGCTCCGGCGGCGACCACCCACCTCCCGGGCACTCCATCGGGCCCGCGCCAGCCTGGCCTGACTACGGTCGGCATCCATGCCCATCTACGCGCTCGGCGACCGGGTGCCCGAGATCGATCCGTCCGCCTTCGTGCACCCGGACGCCGTGGTCATCGGCTCGGTCACCATCGGTCCGGAGTCGTCCGTCTGGCCCGGTGCGGTGCTGCGGGGGGACGGCAGCTCGATCGTGATCGGCGCCCGCACGTCCATCCAGGACGGCTGCATCATCCACACGACGGACGATCAGCCGACGGTCGTCGGCGACGACTGCGTCATCGGCCACCTCGCCCACCTCGAGGGCTGCACGATCGAGGACGGCTGTCTGATCGCGGTCGGCTCGATCGTGCTGCACGGTGTCGTCGTTCGTAGCGGGGCCGTCGTGGCCGCCAACGCCGTGGTGCTCGACGACATGGAGGTGCCGAGCGGGGCCGTCGCCCTCGGCGTTCCCGCGAAGATCCGCGAGGGCATGGCTCGCGCCGCCGACATCGACGACGGAGTTGCCAACTACCGAGCCAGGACGAAGCAGTACCGCGAGGGGCTCCGCCGGATCGACTAGTGCCGCGTCAGGCAACATCGCCCTGTCCTCCGACGGCACGTACGTGATGGGCGCGCAGTGGCGCTCGGCGGTCGGGTTCTCAGCCCGGAGTGGCCGGGCCGAACCAGGTCGCAAGTGCTTGAGGCAGCTCTGGATCCGTGAGGTCTCCCGCCCAGGCGACATGTCCGTCGGGTCGGATCAGCACGGCCGGGGGAGCGGCGACCTCGCCAAGCACCGGGAGCTCCCACACGCCATCGTGCCGGGCGTCGACCAGCCGGACTCGATCAGCCCATGGCGCGATGTCGAAGCCGCCGGGTTCACCGAGGTTGAGGAGCACGGGCCGGGCGTCGTGCAGCAGGGTGAACACGCGGGTGGGACCGTCGGCGGTGTGCACGTCGAGGTCGGGCATGCGCCGCCCGAGCAGCGGGTGACCGTCTCCGAGGTCGTAGTGGATGTCGAGACCGGAGAGCATCGCGGCGATGCGCCGGCGCGGCTCGTCCATGCCCAGCAGTGTGGTCATGATGTCGCGCAGGGCCTGGTGGCGTTCGTCGGCGCGGGCGAGCGCGACTTGCGCCTTGGTGTTGTGCAACACCCGGGCACCGACCGGATGCCGTTCGGCGTGGTAGGTGTCCAGCAGGCTCTCCGGTGAGGTCTTGTTGACCACCTGGGCCAGCTTCCATCCCAGGTTCACGGCATCCTGCACGCCGGTGTTGAGGCCCTGGCCGCCCTGCGGGGGATGCACGTGTGCGGCATCGCCGGCCAGCAGGACACGGCCCTGACGGTAGGAGACTGCCTGCCGCGACATGTCCGTGAACCGGGAGATCCAGGTCCCCGAGCTCACCGACCCAGCCAGCCAGGATGGGCTCGAAGAGGCGCTGCCACAGCGCAAGGACGTAGTTGTGGCGGGTAGGGAAGTCGCTGATGTCCGAGGCGACCTGAGAGAACCCCAGAGCCGGGTGCACCTGCCCCGCCGAGAGGAATCGTTCCGCGATGCCACGCTGATCAAGTACCTCGATGGTCCGAGAGTGAAGCCCGCCGGCTCGCGATCCATCGAGGTCATGACTGGTACGTCGTTCGACGATGACGACGTCGATCCCCGCCAACGCCAGCTCGCCCGCCAGCATCAGCCCGGTCGGGCCGCCTCCAGCGATCACGACCGCATGCTCGGTCATCTCGCTGCCACCTCCTCGACCGGTTCAGCGCTCCCGCTCGACCCATCTACCGAAGGCCTCACGCGCATTCCACAACTCCTGCCTTCATAGGTTCACGACCGACGAAGCGGCGTGCTGATCGGTCCCTACCTCGGCAACGCCGGCTTCTCCCAGACCGAGACGTGCGCCGTGCTCTCGCTCGTGAAGGGCTCACGGTGCCAGTCGCTCCATCGCTCGCGCAAGGTCATCCCGGCGAGTCGCGCCATCAGGTCGAGCTCGGACGGCCACACGTAGCGATACGGCGCCGAGAAGGTCTCGAGCTTGTCGCCACCGACCCAGTAGTGGTGCGAGAAGGCGATCTGCGTGGCGACGTCGAACTCCTCGAACCCGAGCCTCGTAGGGCTCACGTGGAACGCCCGGATGGTCTCGCCGGGCGGGAGCCGCTGGAGGGCAGGGACCACGACCTCGATCACGAAGTGCCCGCCTGGTTCGAGGTGCGCGGCGACGCTCTGGAAGCAGCGAACCTGCTCGTCCTGCGTCGTCAGGTTCGTGATCGTGTTGTACACGAGGTAGGCGATTCTGAACGTGCCGTCCACCGTGGTCGTCGCGAAGTCACCGATCGTCACGCCGATGTGCTCGGCGCCCGGCTTCGCCCGCAGCTGCTCGACCATGGCCGGGGACAGCTCGATCCCGTGCACCCGGATGCCCCGTCGGCTGAGTGGCAGCGCAACCCGCCCGGTTCCGATCCCCAGTTCGAGGGCGCCGCCGTCGCCGGCCAGGTCGGCGAGGAAGCTCACCGTCGGGTCGAGGACCGCAGGGTCGAACATGTCCGTCGACGCGGCGTCGTACCCCTTCGCGATTCGTTCGTCGAAGTAGATCTTGGGCACCCGCGCACTGTGCCAGGAGT
>CAZTVJ010000482.1:0-4089 GCA_964616935.1 uncultured Acidimicrobiales bacterium
GTGGCGCTCGACGAAGCCCGCACCGAGGCGCCGTGCCCCGGCATCGCCGAGGGATCGCCCTGCTACCGGATGTGGTACGTGGGCAACGATGCCGACGAGCGACGGCGGATCGGCTACGCCACATCGCCGGACGGCATCTCCTGGACGCGGGTTCCGGGCGGCGCGACCGACGCCAGCATCCTCGATCCCGGCGCCGCGGGAGCCTTCGACAGCGACGGCCAGTCAGCCCCGACGGTGATCAAGGATGGGGAGGTCTTCAAGCTCTGGTACACGGGGCTCGGCCCGAAGGACCGGATCCAGGGCGTCGGGCTGGCGACGTCGATCGACGGGGCGACGTGGACCAGGGTTCCGGGCCCGGCCGAGGGCGGGGCCGTCCTCAGGGAGTCCGGCGAGAAGGGCTCGTTCGACCGCAACCAGGTGATCACCGCCACGGTCCTGAAGGACAACGAGAGCACGGGTGCTCCTTGCGTGGGCGCGTCGCCGGGCGGCGCGTGCTACCGCATGTGGTACGAGGGCATCGACACCAGCAACGGCTACGTGTACCGGGTGGGCTATGCCACCTCCCCCGATGGGGTCGCGTGGACGAAGGTGCCGGGCTCGGACCCGACGGGAGCGGTGCTCGGACTGGGGGCCAAGGGGGCCTTCGACGATGCCGGCGTCGGGGTGCCCAACGTCGTGAAGGACGGCGCGCTCTACCGCATGTGGTACGAGGCATTCGCCAAGCCCAGCTACACCATCGGCTACGCCACCTCCCCCGACGGCCTGCGCTGGACCCGCGCCAGCGAGCAGGCACCCGCCCTGCGCGGCGCCGACGATCCCGGTACGTTCGACCCCGACGACGTCTGGACGGCCACGGTCGTGCGCACCGGGACCACCTACGACCTCTGGTACACGGTCAGCTCCAAACCGGACTCGGCCCGCCTCGGGCTGGCCCGGCTCACCCCCGGCACTCCGCTCGGCGATGTCAGCCTCAGCGCCGACGGCACCCTGCGGTTCACGACAGCGACCGCGATCCCCGCTGGCGGCAGCGTGCTGGTGGCGACCGGCGGGCTCGACGTCGAAGCCGTGGGCGCCATCGAAGGTTTCGGCCCGGGAGCAACCGCCGCCGTCGAGCCCGGCGCGCTCACCGACGCCCTGGCCCAGGGCGTCGCCCGACCGGCGGTGGTGGTGCGCCTCGTCGAGGGGGCCCCTGCTGGCCCGAAGCAGATCGGCCTAAGGTTCGGACCGGTGACCGATGGGACCGCGGCTTCGCTGGTCGTGCAGACCTTCGACACCACCGAGGCCCTGGAGCGTGGCGAGGTGACGGTCGGATGAGGCTCCGGTCATGGCCGCTTCGCCTGGGCACGGCGACCGGTGCCGTCGTGCTCGGCATCGCCGGCCTGCTCGTTGCGGCCGATGTCGGCTCGGCCGCGGCGCCGGCGGGTCCCGCCGGCCGATCCCTGCGGTTCTTCGGCACAGGCGCCGATGACGTCGACCGGGTGAAGATCCCGCTCGAACCGCCCTCGCCGATCGACGTCGGGGGCGACCTCACCCTCGAGTTCTGGCTTCGGGCCGAACCCGGCGCCAACAGCAGCGGCGCGTGCGAACCGAGCAACAGCAAGGGTGACGCCTGGATCAACGGCAACATCGTCGTCGACCGGGACGTCTTCTTCGGTGGCGACCTGGGGGACTACGGGCTGTCCCTCTACGGGGCCGACGGCGGCGTGCTCGCCTTCGGCGTGGCCGTCGGCGAGGACGGTGGGACGCTGTGCGGCGGCCAGGGCATCGGAGATGGCCAATGGCACCACGTGGCCGCCACCCGCCGCGCCGCAGGCGCGATGCGGCTGTTCGTCGACGGACGCCTGGTGGCCGAAGGAGACGGCCCGTCCGGCGACATCGGCTACCGGAACGGGCGCGACACCGACTACCCGAACAGCGACCCGTACCTCGTGCTCGGGGCAGAGAAGCACGACGCCGGGAGCGACTACCCGTCGTTCCACGGCTGGCTCGACGAGCTGCGCATCTCCAACAGCGTGCGCTACGACGCAGCCTTCGCCGTGCCCACCGAGCCGTTTGTCACGGACGCGGCCACGGTGGGGCTGTACCACATGGACGAGGGCGGCGGCGAGGTGCTCGGCGACGATTCGAGCGCGGCCGGCGGCCCCAGCAACGGCCAGATCCGCGTCGGCGGGCCGTCCAACGGGCCGGTATGGGAGGCGGGCGCTCCGTTGGGCGGCGCCACCACGACCACGGCACCACCCACCACCGGAGCCCCCACGGGCAGCACCGAGGCTCCCACCACGCCGCCACCAACCTCGGCTGCATCGACCACGAACGCGCCCGCCAGCTCACCGCCGCCCAGCTCCACTCCCTCGACGACCATCGTCGAAGAGGCGTCGTCGTCGCCACGCTGGCCCCTCGCCCTGGGGATCGGGGCCGGCATCGCCGCCCTCAGTGCGGCCGTCGTCCTCGTCGCGCGGGCCCGCCGCTCCGGTCCGAGCTGAACAGCCGGCGCACCCGCCGCGATGATGGGCCGATCGGCCCACCGGCACCGCGCCGCCGTGAGGACTAGGATGCCGCCCGTGGCGCTCATGGCGGAGGGCACACAACCGGCGCGGACGAAGAGCATCAGGTACCCCGCGCTGGACGCCCTGCGGGGGCTGGCGCTGATCTCCATGGTCGCGTCGCACGTCGGGCTGCCCAACGAGCCCACGAACATCCAGCTGGCGTTCCACTCCGCCGTGTGGATCGACGGCGCGTTCTACTTCGTGGCCCTGTCGGGCGTGGTCACGGGTCTGGTCCACCGCCGCATCATCATGAGCCGCGGCGTCGGGCCGAGCGCGGTGAAGCTGGCTCGGCGAGCGGGGTTCATCTACCTGGTCCAGCTCTTCCTCGTCGTCGCCACCATCACCGTCGCATCGGTCGACTCCGGGGCCCAGGTCTTCCGCACCCCGACGTGGAGCTCGTTCGACAGCGTCGGCCGGGCCATCGCCGACCTGCTCTTGCTCAAGATCGAGCCCAACTTCACCGGTGTGCTGTCGATGTACGTCTTGTTCCTGCTGCTCGCCATCCCGGCGGTGGCCGCGCTGGCGCGGGGCTGGTGGTGGGCCGTCGTGGGCGGCTCCATCGGGATCTACGCGCTGGGCGCAGCGCTCGGCGGATACACCTTCGCGGGCTGGGACACGTCGTTCGATCCCTTCGGGTGGCAGCTCCTGTTCGTGGGTGGCCTCCTGGTCGGTTGGAGCTGGGAGTTCGAGCGGGTGTCGGTGCCTGCGGGTTGGTGGAAGCGGATCCTCATCACGTCAGCGGCGTTGTTCGTCGTGATGTTCGCCGCCGCCCGGCTGCGGCGCGACCAGGCCGAAGAGCTCTTGGGCTCCGCCATCTCGAAGTTCAACGGCGGATGGCTGGCCTTCGTGATGGCGGCGGCCGTGCTGGTGGTCGGCTACGCGGTGCTCACCTGGGTCCGCCAGTTCGACATCGCGCGCAAGCCACTGGCGGGCATCGAGGTGCTCGGCAGCAAGGGCCTGCCCGGCTACGTCGCCATGGTGCTGTCCATCCTGGTCGTGTCCATGATGCCGTGGTTCCCGCGGCGCGATCTCACCGTCGTGCTCGTCGTGGTCGCGTGCGGGTTCGCAGAGTGGGGTGCCGTCCGCTTCGATCGCCACCGCAAGGCGAGGGCGGCCGCGGCGAAGGCGGTCGATCGGGGCGACGTCGTGCCGAGCTCGCCACCGGTGGTCAGCACGCCGGTCGCACCCCTGCCACCAGCGCCCGCCACCCTGGGCAGCTCGGTGAAGCGCGCCGACCGCCCGTCGAGCTGAGCTACTCGACCTCGGCCCGGCCGCGCCGCACCTGCGGGTGCAGCACCGTGTAGAGGGCGAGGCCGAGCGCGGCGATCCCCAGCGGCACGATGGCGTCCCCTTCCCCTGTGTAGGTCGGGTACAGCACGAACGCCGAGAGCAACGCCGTCCAGAGCCACAGGATGAGCACGCTGCGACGCTGACCGTGGCCGAGGCGCATGAGCCGGTGATGGAGATGGTCCTTGTCAGGGGTGGAGAGGCCCTGACGCCGGGTGGCCCGGCGGACGATGGCGAAGATGGTGTCGAGCAAAGG
>CAZTVJ010000483.1:0-9121 GCA_964616935.1 uncultured Acidimicrobiales bacterium
GAACACGTCGCGAGCTGCCTCGGGCCTCGCCCCCGTCGTACGAGACGGCGGGCTCGACAACGTGGCGCGCGGCTGGTCGAACCACATGGGGGCGGTCTACGCCGCCACCGGCGACCCGGTCATCAAGCCGAACGCGCCGAACGACTGCAACCAGAGCTCGCTCTGCCACCGGCCCGACCTCGTCGCGCAGATCGGCGCCGTCGAACCCCAGTGGCAGCTCATCGGCGAGAACATCGGGATCGGCTGGTCGGTGGAGGCGCTGCACGCCAGCCTCCTGAATTCGGCCGGCCACCGGGCCAACATCCTCGGCAACTACAACCGCGTCGGCATCGGCGTGATGGTCCAGGCCGACCACCTGTGGGTCACCTTCGACTTCCTGCGAGGCCCGGCCATCGGTGGGAGCACCGGCATCGACCAGGCCGTCCAGGTGACGTCGCCCGACCCGCCCGGACCCGTCGTACCGCTCAGCAGCCGCACCCGCTACAACCCGGTCTCACCCGTGCGCGTGCTCGACACCCGTGCCGGGCTCGGCGGTTACCGGGGCTTCGTCGGCGGCGGCGGCACGCTGCGGCTCAAGATCGCGGGCACCTCGTACGTCCCGGCCGGTGCCGGCGGCGTGGCGGTGAACGTCACCGCCACGGGCCCCTGGGGCGCGGGCTACCTCACGGCCTACCCCTGCGGCCAGGCCCTCCCCAACGCGTCCACGCTGAACGTGGGCGCCGGTGAGACACGCGCCAACCATGCCATGGTGGCCCTCGACGGCACGGGCGACCTGTGCATCTACACCTCGGTCACCACCCACATCCTGGCCGACCTCGCCGGTTGGTACGGCGGCTCCGGCAGCGCCTACCGCCCCGTCACGCCGACCCGGGTCCGTGACACGCGCCAGACCGGTGGCCTGGTCCACGACGCCGTGGCCGCCTTTGCAGGCAAGGTCCCGGCGGACACGACGGCCGTCACGCTGAACGTCACGACCACCACCCCGCTGTGGGGTGGCTACGCCACGGTCTACCCGTGCGGCCAAGCCGTCCCCGACACCTCGAACATCAACTACACCACCGGCGACACGGTGCCGAACCTGGTCACCGTGAAGCTCGGCGCCGGGCAGCAGGTGTGCCTGTTCAGCTCGGCACCGGCCCACCTCATCGTGGACCTGGCGGGCTCCTACGGGGCCAGCGGCACCACGCTCACCTCGTCGGTCCCCGACCGCTACCTCGACACCCGCACCGGCAACGGCGGCTGGCTCGGTGCCCTCGGCGCCTGGCAGGTCGTGCAGCTCCCTGTGGGTGGAGCCGGCGGCGTACCCGCCGGTGCGACCGCGGCCGTGCTCAACATCACCGTGACCGGAGCACAGGGCGTCGGCTACCTCGTCGCCTACCCGTGCGACGCACCGGTGCCCGACGCTTCGAACCTCAACTTCGTCACCGGGGACACCGTGCCGAACCTGGTGGTCGTCCGCCTCGACGGGTCGGGACGGGTGTGCCTGCGGTCGAGCACGCGGGCCTACGTCCTGGCGGACCTCGCGGGCTGGTTCACGAACTGAGGGCGCAGATCCGCGGGAGCAGCTCGCTGATCGAACCGCGCAGCACGGCGTCGGCGGCCGCGTCCATCGCGGTCGGCTCGCCGTTGACGATCACGATGTGCGCCCCGTTGGCCCGCGCCCGCGGCACCGCGTAGGCCGCCGGGTAGACCTGGAGGCTGCTGCCGACGGCGAGCAGCAGGTCGCACGCCTCGGCCGCGGCCATGGCCTGATCGATCACCTCGGGCACGAGCGGCTGCCCGAAGGAGATCGTGGCGGACTTCAAGATGCCACCGCAGGTGCGACAGGCGGGGTCCTCGTCGCCGGCCCGGACCCGGTCGAGTGCCCGCTCCATGGGCGCTTCCTCGCCACAATCCCAGCACACCACGCGGCGCATCGTGCCGTGCACCTCGATCACCCGACCAGGGCTCGTGCCGGCCCGTTGGTGCAGCTCGTCGACGTTCTGGGTGACGACGGCGAGGAGCTTGCCCTGGCGCTCCAGCTCGACGATGGCCAGGTGTCCGGCGTTGGCCTCGGCATCCCATGTCGGCGAGTGCAGGCGGCTCTGCCAGGCCACCTTTCGGATCTCGGGATCAGCCAGGTAGTGCTGGAGGGTGGCGGCCTTCTCCGCCGCCGGGTTCTTGGTCCACACCCCGTTCGGGCCCCGGAAGTCGGGGATGCCTGAGTCCGTCGAGCTCCCGGCGCCCGTGAGCACGACGATCCGCTGCGCCGCCGCCACCCAGGCCCGGACACGCTCGACGACGTCGTCGGAGGTCATCGTGGCGCCCTTGACACGTGCGCGAGATGCATCGAGAATGCACGTGGCTTCCCCCAGTCGATCGCACGTCCTCTCCTGGAGGCAGCCATGGCCACGCCACTCGTCGCGCCGCTCGCCCTCGACACCCGGGGCACCATCGTCATCCTCCCCTGGCCCGATCCCCTGGTGGAGTCGCTCGGCCACGATCCTCGTTCACCCTACGTGGAGCAGTTCTACCTGGCCCTCCTCGGGCCCACGCTCACCTGGTTCCTCCGGCGCGTGGCCGACGGCCTCGAGGCGTGGCCCGACGGCTTCGAGGTGGAGGTGCACGATCTCACCGGGTCGCTCGGCCTCGGCTCGACGCCGGCCGGACGCTACGGCCCGTTCCCACGAGCGGTCGAACGAGCCGTGCGGTTCGGGCTGGCCCACTCCCACTCGGGAGGCCTCATGGTGCGGCGCAAGCTGCCACCGCTCAGCTATCGCCAAGTGGCCAAGCTGCCTCCCGTGCTCCAGGAGGCGCACCGCCAGTGGCCTGTCGGCGACGCTGCCTGACGGCGCTACTTGGGCTTGGTGAAGCCGCAGACGAACTCGGCCAGCAGGCGCACGCCGAAGGCGGTGCCGCCCTTCGACAGCCAGCCGTCGTCGGCCTCCGAGCGCATCACGCCGGCGATGTCGAGATGCGCCCACGGGGTATCGCCCACGTACTCCTGCAGGAACAGCCCGGCGGTCAACGCCCCGGCATACGGGCCGCCGACGTTCTTCATGTCGGCCACATCGCTGTCGAGCAGCTTGCGGTACTCCTTCGGCAGGGGCAGCGGCCACACCTTCTCGTCGGTCCGCGCGCTGGCCGCCTCCACCTGCTCGACGAGGGCCTCATCGTTGCCCATGAGGCCCGCCACCTTCGTACCGAGCGCGCTCATCACAGCACCGGTGAGCGTGGCGATGTCGAGCACGGCGTCGGGCGCCTCTTCGACCGCGAGCGAGAGGCCGTCGGCCAGCACGAGGCGGCCTTCGGCGTCGGTGTTGTGGATCTCCACCGTCTTGCCGTTGCGGATGGTGAGGACGTCACCCAGCTTGTAGGCGCTCCCTGACGGGAGGTTGTCGGTGCAGCACAGGTAGCCGATGACCTTCACCTTCGGCTTCAGCGCGGGCAACACGGACATGGTGGCCAGCACGGCGGCGGCGCCCGACATGTCCATCTTCATCACCACATGCATGCCGTCGGTCGGCTTGAGGGACAACCCGCCCGAGTCATACGTGATGCCCTTCCCGACGAGCGCCACCGTTGCCTGCGGGTTGCGGGGACGGTACGTGAGCTTCACCAGCCGAGGAGGTTCGACCGAACCCTGGTTCACGGCGAGCAGGCCACCGAGACCGAGCTCGGTGATGGCCTCCTTGTCGAACACCTCGACGGTGAGGCCCACGTCCTCGGCCGTCTGCCGGGCGACCTCGGCGAGCTGAGCCGCTGTGAGGTATCCCGGCGGTGTGTTCACGAGATCGCGCCCGAAGTTGACAGCGTCGGCGAGCAGGCGACCGCGCTCGGCTCCGTCGGCGACCGCCTTGACCCGCCCCGGGTCGGTGAGGAGCACGACTCGCTCCAGCGCTGGGACATCAGAGGGATCGCTCTTCATCGCCACGTAGCGGTACGACGCGAGCACAATGCCTTCGGCGATCACCTGGGCCGCCTCGGCCGCAGGCAACTCCGTGGCCTGCGTGAGCGCTGTGGCGAGGGAAGCTCGCTTGGCGACGGCCCGGGCCAGCGCCGCCGACGCGGTGCGCAGCGACGCCGACGTGACGCTGCCAGGAGAACCCATCCCGACGACGACGACGTCAGGCCCGGTGGGAACGGGAATGGTGAACGTCTCGCCCACCTTTCCCGCGAACCCGAGCGCAGCCAGGGCCTTGCGGCTGGTCCCCGCCGAGCGGGGCACCGGGCCCTCCGTGAACACGGGGACGCCGATGACGTCGACGTCACGGGGTGCCGTGCGCGCGGTGATGAACGACACCCTCATGGAAGCTCCCCCAGGTCGGCTCGGGCGGTGAGCGAGGTGCCCTCCTGCCAGCGGGCGAGCGTCCACAGCAGGTCGGACAGGCGGTTGAGATAGGGCACGACGAGCGATGGAGGCTCAGCGGCCGCAAGGGCGAGGCGCTCGGCGCGGCGGACGACGGTGCGGCTCAGGTCCAGCCACGCCGCCACCCGCGTCTGGCCGGGCACCACGAATTCGGTCGGTGGGTCGAAGCGCTCGCTGAACTCGTCGATCAAGGTCTCGAGCGCGCTCACCATCTCCGCGGTCACCGCAGAGGTCGCGGGAGTGAGCTTGTGCCGGTTCTCGGGCCGGGTGGCCAGCTCGGCCATGAGCACGTAGAGATCGCGCATGAGCGCCACCAGCACCGGCTCGAGCTCGGAGGTGCGCCCCGCCTCCGCCCGGGCGAGACCCAGGACCGCCTGCGCCTCGTCCACCGTGCCGTAGGCCGCGGGCAGCTCGGCGTCCTTGCGGACACGCCCGCCGTAGAACAGCCCCGTGGTGCCGTCGTCACCGGTCTTCGTGTAGATCTTCTCCCGCGCCATGGCGCCGGGCACGCTAGTGCGAGATACCTACCTCCTACGTGGCCGGGCAGCCCGTAGCATGGACGTCACATGTCCCACCAGCTCTTCCTCGACGCGGTCCGCGAGCGCGTGGTCGTCTACGACGGTGCCTTCGGCACGTTCGTCCAGGACCTCGACCTCGGACCTGACGACTTCGGCGGCGCAGACCTCGAGGGGTGCAACGAGCACCTCGTGCTCACCCGCCCGGACGTCATCGCGGACATGCATGCGGCCTTCTTCGGCGTAGGCGTCGACGTGGTGGAGACGGCGACGTTCGGCGCGTTCTCCACGGTGCTGGCCGAGTACCAGATCCAGGACCGGGCCTACGAGATCAACGTCGAGGCCGCCCGCATCGCTCGCCGGGTGGCCGACGACTTCGCCACGGACGGTCGAGCCCGCTACGTGGCCGGCTCCATCGGGCCGGGCACCAAGCTGCCCTCGCTCGGCCACATCGCCTTCGCCGAGCTGCGCGACGCGTATGCCGAGCAGGCGCAGGGTCTCCTCGAAGGGGGCTGCGACCTGCTCATCATCGAGACGTGCATGGACCTGCTCCAGGCGAAGGCGGCGGTCATCGCCAGCCGCCGGGCCATGGCCGCCGTCGGGCGCCAGGTCCCGCTGCAGGTGCAGGTCACGATGGAGACCACCGGCCGCATGCTGGTCGGCTCGGAGATCGGCGCGGCCCTCACTGCGCTGGGCGCACTGAAGCCCGACCTCCTCGGCATCAACTGCGCCACGGGTCCGAGGGAGATGACCGAGCACCTCCGCTACCTCTCCCGCCACTCCGCCCTCCCCATCTCCGTCCTCCCGAACGCCGGCCTGCCGTCGGTCGTGGACGGCCTCACGCACTACGACCTGACTCCCCCCGAGCTGGCCGACTTCCACCGTCGGTTCGTCAGCGAGCTCGGTGTGCGCGTGGTCGGTGGGTGCTGCGGCACGACACCCGAGCACCTCCGCCAGGTCGTGGAGGCCGTGAGCGGCCTGGAGCCTGCGGCAAGGACACCGTTGGTGGAACCCTCGGTCGCCTCGATCTACACGCCCGTGCCGATCGAGCAGGACAACTCGTTCCTCATCATCGGCGAGCGCACGAACGCGAACGGCTCGAAGGCCTTCCGCGACGCGATGTTGGCCGGCGACGGCGACAGCTGCCTGCGCATTGCCAACGACCAGATACGCGAGGGCGCCCACGTGCTCGACGTCTGCGTCGACTACGTCGGGCGAGACGGCACCCAGGACATGGACGATCTGGCTTCGCGCTTCGCCACGCAGGCTGCCGTGCCGCTCGTCCTCGACTCCACCGAGCCGCAGGTGTTGGAAGCCGGGCTCGAGCACATCGGTGGCCGGGCCATCCTCAACTCGGCCAACCTCGAGGACGGCGAGCTGCCCGGCAGCCGGCTCGACCGTGTCTTCTCGCTCGCTCGCGAGCACGGCTGCGCGGTCATCTGCCTGCTCATCGACGAGCGCGGCCAGGCCCGCGATCTCGAGTGGAAGATGGAGATCGCCCATCGGATCCACCAGATCGCCAGTGAGCGCTACGGGCTGACCGCGAGCGACCTCATCTTCGATGCACTCACCTTCCCCCTGTCGACCGGCGACGACGACCTGCGGCGCGACGCGATGTGCACGATCGAGGCGATCCGGCGGATCAAGGCCGAGATCCCCGGCGCCTACACCACCCTCGGCGTCTCCAATGTCTCGTTCGGCCTGTCGCCGGCGGCGCGCCACGCGCTGAACAGCGTGTTCCTGCACGAGTGCGTGGAGGCCGGCCTCGACTCGGCCATCGTGCACGCCGGGCGCATCATGCCGCTCAACAAGATCCCCGACGAGCAGCGCGACGTCTGCCTCGACCTCATCTACGACCGCCGGGCTCCCGGCTACGACCCCCTCACGCAGCTGCTCGACGTGTTCGCCGACGTGAAGGCGGCGTCGGTGGTGAAGGAGGACCGCACCGGCTGGCCGGTCAGCGAGCGGCTGAAGCATCGCATCATCGACGGCGATCGGGATGGCTTGGTCATCGACCTCGACGAGGCCCTCGCGTCACCGATGGCGGCGCTCGACATCGTGAACGACGTCCTGCTCGACGGCATGCGCGTCGTCGGCGAGCTGTTCGGGTCCGGCCAGATGCAGCTGCCGTTCGTGCTCCAGTCGGCCGAGACGATGAAGATGGCCGTCGCCTACCTCGAGCCCCACATGGAGCGGGCGGACGGTCAGACGTCGAAGGGCCGCCTGGTCATCGCCACCGTGAAGGGCGACGTCCACGACATCGGCAAGAACCTCGTCGACATCATCCTCACCAACAACGGCTACGAGGTCTACAACCTCGGCATCAAGGTGGCCATCGCCGACATGGTGGCCAAGGTGAAGGAGGTCGAGGCCGACGCCCTCGGCATGAGCGGGCTGCTCGTCAAGAGCACGCTGATCATGCGGGACAACCTGGAAGAGCTGAACTCGCTCGGCCTGGCCGACGTGCCCGTGCTCCTCGGCGGTGCTGCCCTCACCCGCAGCTTCGTGGAGCGAGACCTGCGGGAGGTCTACGACGGGCGCCTGTTCTACGGGCGCGATGCCTTCGAGGGTCTGCACACGATGGACCGGCTGATGGAGCTGCGTCGCGGCGGCACCGACGACCCGGACTTCGGTCGGGTGCCCACGGGCCGAGTGCTGCCGGCGAGGACAGGCGGCGGCTCCGATGCCACTGGCCCCCTCCCCAGCCGCTCACCCGACGTCTCGCTCGACAACCCGGTGTTCGTCCCGCCGTTCCTCGGCACCCGGGTGGTGAAGGGCATCTCGCTCGACGAGATCGCCGAGTACGTCAACGAGACGGCGCTGTTCCGCAACCAATGGCAGTACCGGCCCGAGGGCGGCGAGAACGACGAGGAGTTCAAGGCGCGCATCCGGCCCCTGCTTCGCGAGCAGCTTGCCGCCGCGAAGGCCTCGGGCGTGCTCGTGCCCCAGGTCGTGTACGGCTTCTTCCCGGTCAACGGCGACGGCGACGACCTGGTCGTGTGGACCGACGAGAGCCGCACCACCGAGCGGTGCCGCTTCCACTACCCCCGCCAGCACGTCGAGCCCTACCTGTGCATCGCGGACTTCTTCCGCCCGGTCGCGTCCGGTGAGGCGGATTACGCCGCCTTCCACATCGTCACGATGGGGGCGGCCGTCTCGGAGGCGACGGCGACGCTGTTCGAGGACAACCGCTACCAGGACTACCTCGTCCTCCACGGCCTCGGTGTGGAGATGGCCGAGGCCCTCGCCGAGCACTGGCACCGCCGCATCCGCGAGGAGTGGGGCTTCGCCGCCGAGGACGGACCCACACTGACCGGCCTGTTCCGCCAGCAGTACCGGGGCGGGCGCTACTCGTGGGGTTACCCGGCCTGCCCCGACCTCGAGGACAACGCCACCGTGGCCGCAATGCTGGAAGCCGAACGGCTCGGCCTCGAGGTGAGCGAGGAGACGGGCTGGCAGTACCAGCCCGAGCAGACCACCTCGGCCATCATCTGCCACCACCCGAGGGCCAAGTACTTCGTCGCGCGGTAGCTGCGCCGCTGTCGTGGTCTGACCGGCGGGCGCTACTCCGCCACCCCGGAGAGTTGATCAGCCGGCGGCGACGTCGGGCTTGACGTCAGCGGCCACGTCCTTGGCCTGGCTGGCAGCCTTCTTGGTGGTGTCGGCTGCCTTGCGGGCGGCCGAGGTGGCCTTGTCGGCGGCTTTGTCCGCCGCGTCGCCCGCCTTGTCGGCGCCGGTCTTCGCCGCGTTCTGCACGGTGTCGGCCGCCTTGTCGACCGCGTCCGCGGCCTTGTCCACGGCATCGGCGGCCTTTTCGGTGGCCTTGTCCTGCAGCGACGAGACGGTGCCGCCGAGGTCGAACCCGCCGTCGGCCGGCGAGCCCATGCCTTGGCGGCGCGCCATGGCCTGCTTCACGACGACCACGGCGACGGCCACCAGAGCGGCGAACCCGAGCAACTTGAGCAGACGTCCCATCGAAGTGTCCTCCTTGCGACCGGCCCACTCGACCGAACCAGAACAACGAGCCTACCCGGCACCGCTTCGACGCGCTCCCAACCCGGCCACTACCGTCGGTGACACCGAGATCACGTCGAGGGGGGCGCATGTTCGACCAGGTCATCAAGGGCGGCACCATCGTGGATGGCACCGGTGTCCCGGCGTTCACCGGCGACGTCGGGATCCGTGACGGCCAGATCGTCGAGATCGGTCACCTCGACGCTGCCGGCGCCATGACGATCGACGCCGACGGTGCCGTCGT
>CAZTVJ010000484.1:0-2080 GCA_964616935.1 uncultured Acidimicrobiales bacterium
CGAAGTAGCTGGCATCCACGGCTGGGAGGGGGACGCCGACGGCGAGCACAGGTTGGCCATCGAGCCGGTAGATCATGCGGGCCGGTTCGCCCTCTTCGATCACGCGTGCACGCAGCGACGTCGGCAGGCTCTCGGGACCGAACTCGGACGTCAGGGCGGACCAGTTCCCGCGCGACAGCACCAGCGGCGACACCGCGCCGAGGCTCTCGAGCGTGCCGGTGAGGCTGGCCGGGTTCGACCGCAGGTCGTCCTGGACCTTCCCGGCGTTCTTGTAGGCCTGCTCCACGACGCTGCGCTCGCGGTTGTTGACCAGCGCGGAGCGGGTGAAGGCGTAGGTGACCCCGGCCAGCAGCAACGACAGCAGCAGCGCGCCAGCGACGAAGGAGAGCCGGATGCGGGCCCGCAGACCGAGGTGCCGGGGCCGAAGGTGGGCGAGCCGGCGGAGCACGGCGCTGCGCCTAGGCCTGCAGCCGGTAGCCCAGGCCCCGCACCGTGACGACGTGGCGGGGGTTGGCCGGGTCCGTCTCGACCTTCGTGCGGAGACGCCGCACGTGGACGTCGACCAGGCGCCCGTCGCCGAAGTAGCCGTAGCCCCACACCCGGTCGAGCAGTGACTCGCGGCTGAACACCCGACCCGGGTTGGAGGCCAGCTCGCAGAGGAGCCGGAACTCGGTCTTGGTGAGGTGGAGCTCTCGTCCGGCAAGGATGACCTTGCCCTCGTCCGGGATGATCTCGAGGTCGCCGAAGGTGAGCTTCGTGTGACCGGGCTGGGCCGGCCGGGCCCGGCGCAGCAGCGCCCGGATGCGCGCCGACAGCTCTTTCGGGGCGAACGGCTTCGTGAGGTAGTCGTCGGCCCCGGCCTCCAGCCCGGCCACCACGTCGTGCGTGTCAGCGCGTGCCGTCACCATGACGATGGGGACATCGCTGGCCCGCCGGATGGAGCGGCACAGCTCGAAGCCGTCCATGCCGGGCAGCATGATGTCGATCAGCACGACGTCGGCCGGCTCGCGGTGCCAGGCGTCCATGGCCTCTTCCCCGCTACCCGTCTCCTCGACGGTCCAGCCCTCGTCCTCGAGGGCCATCTTGACGGCCGTGCGGATGCGCTCGTCGTCTTCGACGGTCAAGATGCGCGTTCCCACCTGCGCATGTTGCCCCATCTGCGGCGGTGGATGTGCGCGTACCCTGGCTGGGCATGGGACGCAGGGCCGACCGAACGGCCGACCGCTGGGCTGAGCAGCTCGGCGAGTGGGCCGTCCCCGAGCGCATCTTGGCGCTGGCGCCGGAGTCACCGTGGGGGTTCCTGCCGGGGATGTTCGAGGCCCCGGTAGGCCCGCCGCCGGACACGCCGTCGCGTCGCATCGCGATGGAGGCACTCGGCTCGGGCGGCACCGTGCTCGACGTCGGGTGCGGCGGCGGGTCGGCCGCGCTCGCGCTCGTGCCGCCCGCCACGGCCATCACCGGTGTCGACAGCCGGCCCGAGGCACTGGCCAGCCTCGTCGAAGCCGGCGTCGCTCGTGGCATCGCCTGCACCGCCGTCACCGGCGAATGGCCCGACGTCGCCGCGTCGGTCGCGGCTGCCGACGTCGTCGTGTGCCACCACGTCATCTACAACGTGCCCGACCTCGGGCCGTTCGCAGCTGCGCTCACCACACACGCCCGCCGGTTGGTGGTGTGCGAGCTGGGCGCGGCCCACCCGCTCAGCTACATCGGGCCGCTCTGGAGGGAGTTCTGGGACATCGAGCGCCCGTCCGGGCCGACGGCGGGCGATGCCGTCGACGTCCTGCGCGAGCTCGGCCTGGCACCCACCATCACCGTGGCGCCCGGTGTGCCGGGCCACTGGCGTACGCCCGAGCAACAGGTGCACCTGGCCCGCAAGCGGCTGTGCCTGCCGGCGTCCCGAGATGCCGAGGTGGCCGCCGCGTTGGCAGCGCTCCCGCCCGCGTCCGACGAGGTCTGGACGCTGACCTGGCCCGGCATCGCCGCCTGAGACGACCGCCGCTGCCGCCTGGCCCGGGGTGTCCGCCCGCGCAACCCCAACCTGTTGGCGACCAGCCGCCTGGGGCGGCACAACCCGCACGAG
>CAZTVJ010000485.1:0-16597 GCA_964616935.1 uncultured Acidimicrobiales bacterium
CTGCGTGATGGGCTGGGCCATCGGCGGGCGCCGCCAGGCTCCCGGAGGGAGCATCGTGCGCGACACGAGCGGCGACCACCGACGTCGAGCTCGACAGAGCCAGGACGAGAACCAGCACGATGAGTGGGCGTCGCAGCCTCCGGGCCTCCAGGCAAGCGCCGATCCGAGATCGCGACAGTACGCGCCGGCCGCGCTGGCCTGAGCCCTGGCGGCACGTCGCTACCGCTCGGTAACGTGCGGTCATGCAGGACATCCTCGAAGCCATCCTGGCGGGTGCGGGCGGCGACGACCTCGTCGCACTCGGCATCCCGGAGAGCTACCGCGCGGCCGTCGTCCGCCGAGAGGACATCGGGATGTTCGAGGGCATGGCCTCGGCGGAGAAGGACCCCGACAAGAGCATCCTCATCGCCGAGGTCGCCACCCCCGAGCTCGCGCCCGACGAGGCCTACGTCGCGGTCATGGCCAGCTCGATCAACTTCAACACGGTGTGGAGCTCCATCTTCGAACCGGTCTCCACCTTCGCCTTCCTCGAGCGCTTCGGACGCGAGAGCGTGTGGGCCAAGCGCCACGACCTCCCCTACCAGGTGCTCGGCTCGGACGCCGCTGGTGTCGTGCTGGCCGTCGGCTCGGCGGTGCGCAACTGGAAGCCGGGCGACCGCGTCACGGTGCACTGCAACCACGTCGACGACCAGGACCCCTCGGCCCACGACGACTCGATGCTGGCCGCCAACCAGCGCATCTGGGGCTTCGAGACGAACTTCGGCGGGCTGGCCGACCTCGCTCTCGTGAAGGCCAACCAGCTCATGCCCAAGCCCACCCACCTCACGTGGGAGGAGGCGGCCGTGAACGCACTGTGCAACTCCACGAGCTACCGCATGCTCGTCGGCCAGAACGGCGCCCGCATGAAGCAGGGCGACGTGGTGCTCGTGTGGGGCGCCAGCGGTGGCATCGGCGGCTACGCCGTGCAGTACGTCCTCAACGGCGGCGGGATCCCCGTCGGTGTCGTGTCGTCGCCCGAGAAGGCGGCGCTGCTGAACGAGCTGGGGGTCGAGGCCGTCATCGACCGCAGGGCCGAGGGCTACCGGTTCTGGAAGGACGCCTCCACGCAGGACGAGTCCGAGTGGCGGCGCTTCGGCAAGGACATACGCGCGCTGGTCGGTGAGGACCCGGACATCGTGTTCGAGCACCCCGGCCGCCAGACCATGGGCGCCTCGATCTTCGTCGCCAAGCGAGGTGGCACCGTCGTCAGCTGCGCGGCCACCTCGGGCTACATGGTGGAGTTCGACAACCGGCACTTCTGGATGAAGCTGAAGCGCCTCGTCGGCTCGCACTTCGCCAACTACGACGAGGCATGGCAAGCCAACCGCCTCGTGGCCAAGGGCATGATCCAGCCCCTCTTGTCCGACTGCGTGCCGTTGGAGGGCACGGGCCAGGCGGCCCGGCGCATCCATCGCAACGAGCACGAGGGCAAGCTGGGCGTGCTGTGCCTAGCGCCCACCGAGGGGCTGGGCATCGACGACCCGGAGCATCGGGCCGCCGTGGGCGAGGACAAGATCACCCTGTTCCGCCGCCACGGCGGGTGAGGAGAGGTACGGACATGACGGCACCGCAGCTGACCGAGATCGACCACGTGGCCATCGCCGTGCGAGACCTCGAAGCCGCCATCGACTACTACCAGCGCGCATTCGGCGCCACGGTCGAGCACCGCGAGGTGGTGGAGAGCGACGGGGTCGAGGAGGCGCTCCTGAAGGTGGCGGAGAGCTACATCCAGCTGCTCACACCGACACGGGAGGACTCACCGGTCGCCAAGGCCATCGACAAGCGCGGCGAGGGCCTGCACCACGTGGGCTACCGCGTGGCCGATTGCGGCACGGCGCTCGCCTCGGTGGTGGCGGCAGGTGGTACTGCCATCGATCAGGCGCCGCGGCCCGGCTCGCGGGGGACGACGGTGGCCTTCGTCCACCCGAAGGGCTCGTTCGGCACCCTCATCGAGCTCGTGCAGGAGTAGCCCGAGCACCCGTCTAAGTTGCCCCGCAGGAACGACGCAAGGGGACTGCATGCGCATCGGGACGGTCGTCTGGGGCGGGAACGCCACGTTGGAGCAGCTCGCCGAGCAGCTACAGCGCATCGAAGCAGCGGGGTTTGCGACGGCCTGGATGCCGCAGATCTTCGGTTGGGACACGCTCACCGCGCTGGCTGTCGCCGGCCGGGCCACCGAGCGCATCGAGCTGGGCACCGCCGTCGTGCCCACGTATCCCCGGCATCCGATGATGCTGGCGGCCCAGGCGCTCACCACCAACGCCGCCGTCGACGGCCGCCTTGCGCTGGGCATCGGGCTGTCCCACAAGGTCGTCATCGAGACCATGATGGGCCTCAGCTTCGACAAGCCCGCCGTCCACATGAAGGACTACCTGAGCATCCTCGGGCCGCTTCTACGGGACCGCTCGGTTGCCTACACGGGCGCCACCATGGCGACGCAGGCCGGGCTGGAGGTGACGCCCGAGCAGGCTGCCGCGCCGCCCGTGCTGATCGCCGCGATGGCCGACCACATGCTCCGCCTGGCCGGCTCGATGGCCGACGGCACGATCCTGTGGATGACCGGCCCGGCCACGGTCGAGCGGCACATCGTCCCGCTGATCACCAAGGCGGCGAGCGAGGAGGGCCGCCCCTCACCACGGGTGGTCGTCGGGCTCCCCATCCGTCTCACCAACGATCCCGACGGCGCCCGCGCCCAGGCCAACAAGGACTTCGTGATCTACGGCCAGCTCCCGTCGTACCGTGCCATGCTCGACCGCGAGGGCGCCGACGGCCCGGGCGACATCGCGCTCGTGGGCGACGAGGCCGCGCTCCTCGCCGGGCTCGAGCGGGTGCGCCAGAGCGGCGCCACCGACTTCGAGGCCGCCCCCTTCGGCACCCCGGAGGAGGCCGAGCGGACGATGGCCTTCCTCGCTGGACAAACTTGACCGTTCTGGTCAGGATTCGGCTAGCCTCAGCACCGTGCGTGACCTGCTCCGTTTCCCGAACCCGGTCAACGAGGTTGCGGCCCGGCTCGTCGCCGGGGGTGTTGTGCTGCTGTGCCTCACCATCCTCGTCACCCGCCAGACGTGGCTCGTCGTGCCCCTCGCCTACGGGTTCGTCGCCCGGGTCCTGACCGGGCCGCGCTTCAGCCCGCTCGGGCTGCTGGCCACCAAGGTCGTGGTGCCCCGCCTCCCCATCGAGGTCCGCCCCGTGCCCGGGCCACCGAAGCGGTTCGCCCAGGGCATCGGTGCCACCCTCTCGATCGGCGCGCTGGTGGCGGTCGCGTTCGGGGCGACCGGCCTGGCCTTCGTCGCCGTCGCGTTGATCGCCGCGGCAGCCTTCCTCGAGTCGGCCCTCGCCTTCTGCCTCGGGTGCAAGATCTTCGCCGGGCTGATGCGCCTGGGCATCGTGCCCGCCTCGGTCTGCGCCGACTGCGCGGACCTCTCTGGCCGACTCGCCACCGCATCGTCAAGCGCCTCACGATGACCCGGATCACCCACAGCAGTGGTGCCGCCATGCAAGGGTGGTGGACGGAACGGTCGCAAGGGGTGGCCGCTCCTTGACAAGGAGTGAGCAGATGAGTCGTTACAAGGTCCTTCGGTTGTGGGCGATGGTGCTCGTCGTCGTCGGCTTCATCGGCCTGTTCTTCGCGCTGGTCGCGGCCGTCGTGGGAGCGTTCGCGGCGGACGGCTTCTGGGAGGGGATCGCCGCCCTCTTCGTCGGGCTCACCCTCGGCCTGTTCGTCGCCACGTGGCCGATCGCACTGGGCGAGGCACTGAAGGCGCTCGCCAACATCGGCGACAAGCTCGACGGCCTCGAGCCCATCTGAGGCCGAGCATCGGCACCCGCGGGCGGCTCAGCCGAAGTCGGGCCGTCCGCGCTGGGTGCGCTTCAGCTCGAAGACGTAGGGCCTCCGCGCCATGGCGACGACGTCGTCCCACAGGGCCACGGCCTCGTCGCCACGAGGGATGCGCCCCATGACCGGCCCGAAGAACGTGGCCTCTTCGGCCGTGCCCGGGTCGAACGTGAGGATGGGCGTGCCCACATCCGGACCGGTCCTGCTGATGGCCAGGTCGGTTTCGGCGCGCACGACCGTGTCGTAGCGCTCGTCGCTACGGGCCTCGCCGATGGCGGCGGACAAGCCGGCCGACTCCACCGCCTCGTCGATCAGCGAGAAGTCGCCCTCATGGATCTCGGCGCGGCTGCGGCCGTCCGTGTGGAGCCGGTTGCCCAGCTCGGTGTAGAGACGACCGACCGCATCGTTGCCACCGGCTTCTCGCGCGGCAGCGGCGATCCGCAACATGGACCGGCCGGCTTCGTGGACGTTCACGTACTGCGGTGGGAAGTCCCGGTCGTAGTCCTTCGACTCGTTCACCATCCGCAAGCTGATGAAGCGCCAGTCCACGTCGAGTCCGCGCTGGCTGGCCACCTCGACGGTCCATCGGCTGGTGACCCATGCCCACGGGCAGATCGGGTCGAGGAAGAACTCCACGTCGGCCACGCCGGTGACCCTACCGACGATGCCGCCGGTCGCCTCCGCTCAGGGAGCCGCGGGGCCGCCGGTCGCGCCACCGGCGGCCGCCAGCAGGTCACGGCAGGCGGCGAAGGCGTTGCGGGCGGTGAGGAACAGCACCGGCACCCGAACCCCGGCCTGGGCCAGGCGACGCTGCACCTCGAAGCCGTCGGGGAGCACGACATCGAGCACGACGAGGCGGGGGTGGAACCGCTCGACGGCATCGAGCGCCTCCCGACCGTTGGCCGCGCTGCCCACGTTCTGTGCGAGACCTGGGAGAAGCCTGAGAACCGGTCGGGTCGACCGAGACGGTGTACGCCACCTACCGTCACGCCATGCGCGTGCACCTCGTCGACGGTACGTACGAGCTGTTCCGCCAGCACTTCGGGCGGCCCGACCCCGGTCCGTTCGGCGCAGTCCGGGGTGTGCTGCGATCGGTGCTCTCGCTGTTCGACGACGGTGCGACGCACCTCGGCGTGGCGACCGACCACGTCATCGAGAGCTTCCGCAACGATCTCTGGCCCGGCTACAAGACGAGCGCGGGCATGCCCCCCGAGCTGCTGTCCCAGTTCGAGCCCCTCGAGGAGGCCCTGGTGGCCATGGGCGTCGCCACGTGGCCGATGGTGCAGTGGGAGGCCGACGACGCCCTCGCGGCGGCCGCGTCGGTCGCCGCTGCCGATCCGCGCGTCGCGCTGGCCATCATCGTCACGCCGGACAAGGACCTCGGCCAGTGCGTCGTGGACGGTCGCGTCGTGCAGTACGACCGTCGCAACGACGTGTGGTTCGACGAAGCCGGCGTCACCGCCAAGTTCGGCGTCGCCCCGGCGAGCATCCCGGACTACCTCGCCCTGGTCGGCGACTCGGCCGACGGCTTCCCCGGCCTCGAGGGTTGGGGGGCCAAGAGCACCGCTGCGGTCCTGGCCCGCTATGGCCACCTCGAGGACATCCCGCTCTCCGCGGGCCAGTGGGACGTCGCCGGCCTGCGGGGCGCGGCCAAGCTGGCCCACACCTTCGCCACCCAACAGGACCTGGCCTACCTGTTCCGCCGGATCGCCACGGTCGAGCGGGACGTGCCCGTCGGCACGGTCGACGAGTGGCGTTGGGCCGGCCCGACAGCGTCGTTCGACAAGGTCTGCGACCGGCTGGGCGATGAGCGACTCCCTGCCCTGGCCCGCCGGATCGCTGCGGGCCGGAGCTCCTAACGACCACTCCCGGGAGGACGCGGCGAATCGCCGGCGAATCGCCGGGCTCACTTGCGTCGGGTGAGATCTCGCTGAGCGAAAGGATTCCCGACGGAAGTGACCGGGGACGATCACACGCCGAGGATCCAACCCTCCACCGAGCGGGCCTCGGGCACGGTGACGGGTGGGCCCGGCGGGCGGTGGCCGCGCAGCACGTGCACAAGGCCGAGCAGCCCCACGAGGGCGTCGAAGCGGTCCTCGCCGTCCACCTCCGGGCCGAAGCCGTCGGCGATGTCGCCCTCGAGGGCGGGCTCCAGCTCGACGTCGAGATCGACGGCGACAGCCCGAAGGAGCGTGGCCCTCGCTCTCCGGTCGGGCTGGCGGCGCTTGCTCTCCCGCGGACCGAAGCCGAGCCCGACGAAGCCGGCGCACGCCGTCGGGTAGGTCTCGGCCACCACCAACCCGCCCGATGCGAGCAGCCCGTCAAGCTCGCCGTCGAACGGCCACAGGCGCAACCCCGGTGCCCGGCGGAGGTCCGCCCACGCGACGAGCGCCGCCTTGCCGACCTGGTTGGCTCCGAGCGTCCAGAACAGCGGGCACGCGGGCCGCGCGAGCGGCGGCGACCGCTCGCAGGTGCGACGGAGGTCATCGAACCGCTCGACACCGAGGCCCGCGACGAGGTGCGTCTGGCGAGCGCCGCCCGGACGAGCCGGATAGAACGGTCGCTCCAGGGAGATCTCCGACGCCAACGCAGCGGGCATCCCGAACCCGTCGGCGCAGGCGCCGTCGCCTCGGAACCAGGTGGCGAACGACGTGATGCCTGCCGCTGCGGCGTAGCTGGACGGGAGCCCGATCGCCACGTCGATGCCCAGGAGCGCAGGACCGTCCGTCGAGCTCAGTGAGCCGAGTCTGTCCACCACCGGCCCGACCAGCTCCGGACCCTGCACGATGAAGCGACGGCCGACCCGCTGGGCGATGCACATCCAACGCTTGGCGGGATCCACGCTCCAGTCGGCGTGGGCCAGGAGGCCAGGCAGCAACGACGACCGGGGCACGGCGCCATGCTGACCGATGGGCCGCGCAACGATCTCACCGGTGGTGGGACTGAAGTCACAGGCCGTGTCGGGAAGATCCAGATGGCCTACAGCGTCGTATCAACCACAGAACGATGATGACGAGGGCCGAAGGGGGCACCGATGCAAGCGATCCAGACCAGCGACGTGATCGAGTTCGAGACACCGGAGGGGACAGCAACCGCCATGGTGCTCCTCGCCAACGATGAGGCGCTCATCGTCGATCTCCTCGACGGCTCGACACCCGTGTCGGTCCTGGTGAGCGAGCTGGTGGGCGTCCGGGTGTTCAACCCGATGGTGTTCGAGATCGCGGCCTGAACCAGCCACGCCGGCGCAGGCCGCCGGCCAGGAGTCAGCGATCGAGATCGGGCGATGAGGTCGTGAGCGACCGGCCCAACGGGTCGTAGCGGTACTCCACCGGGCCGCCCCGGTCGACCAGCAGCATGCCGTCGGCTGTCCACCCCAACGCTGGTGGCGCAACGCTCGGCACGACGAAGCCGTCGTCGACGTCGTGACCACCGATGACGAGCCGCACGTTCCAACCCGGCCCTTCGCGGCTCCGTGCGACGACCGCGAGGTGGCGGGCGTCCGGCGAGAAGGCGGCTGCGACCACCGTGTCGGGCATGGGCACCAACGACTGCTCCCCGAACGGACCGGCCGACTGGATCACGCGGCCGTCACGGAACCAGGCCACGCTGCGCCGGTTGCTCGCGAGGAATCGCCCCGCTGCATCGATCACCACGGGTGGCGCGTCGTCCCAGACCTCCCACACGGCGATGCCCGACCCCGAGTCGTGCCCGGTGAGCACCAGGCCACGCCACGTTGCACCCACGACGCGCCAACCGTCGGGCACCTGGAGGGCCATCGGCTCTGGATGCGACGCCGCCGCGATGCCTCGCACGACCTGCACGGAACCGATGTTCTGCACCGCCCAGGCGACGCTCGGGTCCCGTACGTTCGACAGCACGAGCTCGGCAGCGCCAAGGGGCGTGCCATCCGCTTCGCTCCGGCTGTAACGGCGAACCTGGCCGCTGCTGAGCGTCACCACGACGAAGCCACGGGCCGAGGCGACCGACGTGACGCGTCCCAGCTCGGGCGCCACCTCGATCGTGCCCGACCAACGGCTGGTGCTGATGAAGACACCCCGCCCGTCCGACGTGGGAACGACCGCCGCCGAGGGGGCCGGGCGCTGACCCGGGCCGCTGGTCGGTGGTGACGGGTTGGTTGGCGCCGTTGTGGGCGGGGAGGGCAGCACCTCGACCGGTGGCTCGCTCCGGCCGGTGACGCCGGCGAAGAGCAGCACCCCGGTGAGGCCCATCGCGAGCACGCCAAGCGTGCGCCACCGAGCGGGCCGGCGCCCTTCAGCTGGCGCACCTTCGACGCTCACGCCGTCGGCGTCGCCGATAACAGGGAGGAGCTCGAGCTCAGGGAGGTCGTCGGAGCGGGCGCGGCGCGCCATGACGGTCATCGTGCCTCAGCGCGCGCCCGATTGGAAAGACCTACGGGCCGGGCATCGGACACACCCGTCAGCCCGCGGGCGGCGCGTCGGTGAGCAGGGCATCCAGCTCGACCGGGGTGGCCACCTCCAGCTGGTCGTACCGGCAGCTGGAGGCTTCACGGTCGGGCCGCCAGCGCACGAACTGGGCATTGTGGCGGAACCTACCGTTCGTGAGCTGGGTGAACGCCACCTCGCACACCAGCTCCGGGCGCACCGGATCCCAGGAGAGGTCCTTGGCTGCGTTCCAGCGCGACGGTGAGCCCGGCATGCGCCCGCTGCTCGTGGCGTGAGCCATCGCGTCCGCCCACTCCCGCCAGGGATGATCGGCCAGGGCGTCCTCGCGAAACGGAGCCAGCTCGTCGACGAGCTCCCGCCGCTTCTTTGCCGTGAAGCTGCCGCAGACACCGACGTGGTGGAGCGTGCCCTCGGCATCGTGCAAGCCGAGCAGCAGCGATCCGATGCCTTGGCCGTCCTTGTGCCAGCGAAAGCCGGCGACCACGCAATCGGCCGTTCGATGGTGCTTCACCTTCACCATCACGCGCTCGTCGGACCGGTACGCCAGATCGAGTCGCTTGGCGACGATGCCATCCAGCCCTGCGCCCTCGAAGTGCTCGAACCACGACAACGCGCGATCCCGGTCGGTGGTGGACGGCGACAGGTGCACGGTGGGGCCGGCGCGCACGACCCCGTCAAGGAGGCGGCGTCGCTCCGCCAGCGAGCGCTCCCGCAGGTCCTGGTCGCCGACGGCGAGCAGGTCGAACACCAAGACGTGCGCGGGCGTCTCGGCGGCCAGGCGGTTCACCCGGGACGCGGCGGGATGGATGCGCTGCTGCAGGGCATCGAAGTCGAGGCCGGTGGAGCCGGGCACGACCAGCTCGCCGTCGACGACGCAGCGCTCGGGCAGCGCCGCCCGCAGGGCCGGTACCAGCTCGGGGAAGTAGCGAGTGAGCGGGCGCTCGTTGCGGCTGCCCAGCTCCACCTCGTCGCCGTCACGGAACACGATGCACCGAAAGCCGTCCCACTTCGGCTCGAACAGCCAGCCGTCGCCCTCAGGGAGCGCCGGCGCCGCCTTGGCCAGCATCGGGGCAACCGGGGGCATAACCGGGAGGTGCACGACGAGCAGTCTCTCCCGCCGGGAACCAGCGCGCGCCTGTGTGCGTCCAACGAGAGCAGGAGCAACGAAGGAGGCACCTCGTGCAGCAACGTTGGATCGTTCCGTTGGCCCTGGTGGGAGGCACAGCGCTCGGCGTAGCCGGGTTTGCGTTCCTCCGCGGGGGCAGCACGGGACCGGCCGCCGCCAAGACCACGCCCACGACCCCAAGCACCAGCGCCCGCACCATCACGGTGGACGCGAGCGGCTCGGTGAAGGGCCGGCCGGACATGGCCACCGTGTACCTCGGCGTGCAGGTGGAGAAGCCGACAGCGCAGGAGGCGCTGGCCGACGCCAGCACCAAGAGCCGCATCCTCATCGACACGCTGAAGGCCCAGGGCGTCAAGGACGACGACATCACGACGGCGGAGCTGTCGCTCTGGCCCCGGACGGACAACGAGGGCACGCAGATCCTCGGCTACACGGCCAGCAACACCGTGAGCGCGGCCATCCGTGACATCACCAAGGCCGGCGCCGTTATCGACGCGGCGGCCAAGACAGCCGGCAACGACATCCGCCTCAACGGCATCTCGTTCTCGATCTCGGACACGACGGCGCTCGCTGCCGCTGCACGCGACCAAGCGGTCGGCCGGGCCAAGGTGCAGGCCGACCAGCTCGCCAAAGCCGCCGGCGTGAACGCCGGGCCGGTCACGGCGGTGTCGACCGTGTCCTACGACCTCCCGCAGCCGGAGGTCTTCGCCAACAGTGGCTCGCGCGACGCCGCTGCGGCCGTCCCGATCCAGCCGGGCACGCAGGACGTCACCGCCCGGGTGACCGTGGTGTTCGAGCTGACGGCCTGAGAGGCGGCGGCGGCGGCCGCACTAACCTCCGTCGTCGTGAGCGACAACTCCATGCAGGCCAAGCTCGAGGATCTGCGTCAGCGCAAGGAGCAGGCCGCCCATGCCGGCTCCCCGCGAGCGGTCGAGCGCCAGCATGCGAAGGGCAAGCTGCTGGCCCGCGAGCGAGTTGACTACCTGCTCGACCCCGGCTCGTTCCAGGAGCTGGACCTGCTCGCCCGCCACCGGGCCCAGGCCGCTGGGCTCGAGGAACGGCCATACACCGACGGGGTCATCACCGGCTGGGGCACCATCGACGGGCGCAAGGTGTTCGTCTTCAGCCAGGACTTCACGGTGTTCGGCGGCGCCCTGGGCGAGGTGTTCGCGGAGAAGATCCACAAGCTCATGGACCTCGCGCTCAAGGTCGGCGCTCCGGTCATCGGCCTGAACGACGGCGCCGGCGCCCGCATCCAGGAAGGCGTCGTCTCCCTGGCCAGCTACGGCGGCATCTTCTACCGCAACGTGCTGTCGTCTGGGGTGGTGCCCCAGATCTCGGTCATCCTCGGGCCCTGCGCTGGCGGTGCGGTCTACAGCCCGGCCATGACGGACTTCATCTTCATGGTGCGGGAGAGCTCGCACATGTTCATCACCGGGCCCGACGTCGTGAAGACCGTCACCGGCGAGGAGGTCACCCTGGAGGAGCTTGGCGGCGCCATGAGCCACGCTTCCAAGTCGGGCGTCGCCACCTTCGTTTCCGCCGACGAGAAGTCCTGTCTCGAAGACGTGCGCTACCTGCTGTCGTTCCTGCCCTCCAACAACTTGGAGGAGGCACCCACCATCGACGGCGGCGACGATCCCGAGCGGCTCTGCCCTGCGCTGCGAGACATCCTCCCCCCGACGCCCAACCAGCCCTACGACATGAAGCGGGTGATCGCCGAGGTCGTCGACAACGGGGAGTTCTTCGAGTACTTCCCCCACTGGGCCAAGTCGATCGTGTGCGGGTACGCCCGCATGAACGGCCGCACCGTCGGCATCGTCGGGAACCAGCCGATGGTGCTGGCCGGCGTGCTCGACATCGAGAGCGCCGAGAAGGCGGCCCGCTTCGTGCGCACGTGCGATGCCTTCAACATCCCGTTGCTGACCTTCGTCGACGTACCGGGGTTCCTGCCCGGCGTGGACCAGGAGTACGGCGGCATCATCCGCCACGGCGCCAAGCTGCTCTACGCCTACTGCGAGGCCACCGTCCCCCGCATCCAGATCATCACGCGCAAGGCCTACGGCGGGGCCTACGTCGTCATGGACTCGAAGTCGATCGGCGCGGATCTCTCCTACGCCTGGCCCACCGCCGAGCTGGCCGTGATGGGGCCCCAGGGTGCCGTCGAGATCGTGTACCGGCGAGAGCTGCAGCAAGCCGCCGATCCCGTCGGGCGCCGCGCCGAGCTCGTGGCCGAGTACACGGAGAAGTACGCCAACCCGTATGCCGCCGCCGAACGTGGCTATGTGGACGACGTGATCGACCCGGCCGACACCCGCATGAAGATCATCGCCGGGCTCGACCTGCTGCGCTCCAAGCGCGAAGAGCTGCCCCGCCGCAAGCACGGGAACATGCCGCTCTGATGGCTCGGCATGGGCTCCGCTGCGCTTCGCCCGAGCCTCGCTGCGCCTCGTCGCTGGCGCTTCCCTCGGCGCGCCCGACCGGCTGCGCTTCGCCCGAGCCTCGCTGCGCCTCGTCGCTGGCGCTTGCCTCGGCGCGCTGATGGACGCAAGGTGCTTCGACCCGGCCGGCATCTCGCCGGAGGCGACGGCGGAGGAGGTGGCGGCCATCGCGGCGGCGGTCGAGCTCACCTGGCCGCAGCCTGTCCTGCTCGTCGCCGACCGTGGCCATCGACCGTCCTTGTGGCGCTTCAGCGGGCGTTGGTGGTCGAGACCCGTGGCCGCCCGACGCGACCGACCCTGGTACTGAGCGTGACGATCGAGCTCACGACGGTCGGCGACGACATGGCCGTGCTCCACGACGGAACCAGCGTCCACCGCCGGGACGGTCTCGAGCCCGGCACCGGCTACGACCTCCTGGGCATCACCTTCCAGACGCTGCCACGCCCCGCAGGCGAGCTGCTTTGCCGGTTCGCCACGGTGAACGACGTCCACTTCGGCGAGATCGGCTGCGGCATCCTCGACGAGTCCGACCCGACCAAGGGTCCTGTCCTGCACGTCGAACCCGGAGCGCTCCCCCACCCGGAGGTCATGAACCGCGACGCCGTCGCCGAGATGGCCACCATCGACCCTGCCGCAGTCGTCGTCAAGGGCGACCTCACCGCGGAGGGCACGCTCGCGGAGTACCAGGCCTTCCTCGACTGCTACGGCGTGTTCGGAGACCGGCTCCATCACGTCCGCGGCAACCATGACGCGCTCGCTGGCGAGACCTACGCCGAAGGACCGCGCCGCGTCGACCTTCCCGGCATCACCGTCGCGCTGCTCGACACGGTCATCCCCGGCGAGGCGAGCGGCACCGTCGACGACGAGCAGCTCGAGTGGCTCGACTCGGTGGCGGCCGACGCCGATCGTCCGGTCGCCGTCATGTCCCACCACTACCCCTGGAACCCGGATGCGACCGCCCGGCCGGACTCGTACTTCGGCATCCATCCCGACGCCTCCGAGCGCCTCGTCGCCGTCGTCGCCCGGCGCCGCGCCATCGTCGGCTGCTTCGCCGGCCACACCCACCGCAACCGGGTCCGCCACTTCTCGGCCACCGGTGCCGTGCCCTACGTCGAGGTGGCCTGCGCCAAGGACTTCCCGGGCACCTGGGCGGAGTACCGGGTCTACGAGGGTGGCGTGCTGCAGCTGCACCACCGCATCTCGACGCCCGACGCGTTGGCCTGGAGCGAGCGATGCCGGGTGCTCTATGCCGACTTCGGTGTCGACTACACCGCGTTCGCCCTCGGTGGCATCGCGGACCGTTGCTTCGCGTTCGGGAGCCGATGATGCGTCGGCGCCGTTGACCGAGCCGAGCATGACCGCCACCCGCCTGCCCCTCGCCGACCTTCGGGTCATCGACGTCTCGACCGTCCTCGCCGGCCCGGCCTGTGCCCGATACCTGGCCGACTTCGGCGCCGACGTCGTGAAGGTCGAGCGGCCCGGCAACGGTGACACCCTTCGCGATCTCGGCTGGCGCGACCCCCGCGACGGCATCACGCTCTGGTGGAAGCTGCAGGGCCGCAACAAGCGGACGATCACGCTCGACCTGAAGGACAGCACCGATCGCGGTGTCTTCCTCCAGCTCTGCGCGGGGGCCGACGTCCTGGTCGAGAACTTCCGGCCGGGAACCCTCGAACGGCTCGACCTCGCGCCGGAGGTGTTGCACGTGGCGAACCCGAACCTCGTCATCACGCGCATCACCGGATTCGGCCAGGACGGCCCGTACGCAGGACGACCGGGCTTCGCCACCATCGCCGAGGCCATGAGCGGGTTCGCCGCCATCAATGGCGAGGCGGACGGAGGGCCGCTGCTGCCCCCGATCGCTCTCACCGACGAGGTGACCGGTCTGGTCGGGGCGTTCGCCACCATGGTCGCGCTCCATGCCGGCGTCGGGCAGGTCGTCGACGTGAACCTCCTCGAGTCGCTGTTCCAGCTGATGGGCCCGCTGATCAGCGCCTACCAGCTGCTCGGTTACGAGCAGCCCCGACTCGGATCGGGCATCCCGTACACGGTCCCGCGCGGCACCTACCAGACGTCGGACGGGCGGTGGGTGGCCATCTCGACGTCGGCCGAGAGCGTCGCCCGGCGAGTCCTGGCCCTGGTCGGCGTCGGCGACGACGACCGGTTCACGAGCTTCGAAGGCCGGGTCGCTCACCGCGACGAGCTGGACGCCGTCGTCGCGTCCTGGGTCGGCGCCCGCACACAGCTCGACGTGCTCCGCTCGTTCGAGCAGGCCGAGGCCGCCATCGCGCCCGTGCTGACCATGGCCGACATCGCCCAGGACGACCACTACCGGCAGCGGCAGTCGATCGTCGAGCTCGACGGGGTACCGATGCAGGGCTTGATCGCCCGCCTCTCGGCCACCCCGGGCCTGCTGCGATGGGCGGGCCGACCGCTCGACGCTGACGGTGCAGCGATCCGTCAGGAGCTCGGCGGCTGAAGCGAAGGACCCGGCGCGCGGCCGGGTCCTCCGTACACATGCTGGAGGCGACACCCCACCCGGTGAACCAGGGTCGGCTCCCGTTGTCGGCCGTCGCGGTCGCTAGTTGCCGGGAACGACCTTCTTGATCGTGTCGGCAGCGCTACCGGCGACATCCTTGGTCTTGTCGACTGCGTCACCGGCGACATCCTTGGTCTTGTCGACCGCGTCACCGGCGACATCCTTGGTCTTGTCGACCGCGTCACCGGCGACATCGGTGGCCTTACCCGCGGCGTCCTTGGTCTTGTCGACGGCGTCACCGGCGACGTCCTTGGTCTTACCCGCGGCGTCCTTGGTCTTGCCCCACGCGTCGGCAGCGACATCCTTGGCCTTGTCGACCAGCTCCTTGACCTTGTCTGCGAAGCCCACATCTGCTCCTTGAGGTTGCATCGACCCCGGGTCGGGAACGTCCAGTCTAGGCCGGTGACGATGGTCGGCTCCACGGAACTTGCGGGCCGGGGTGACATCAGTCGCCGGATTGGACTTTCGAAAGCGCAAACTTGCCATAATGGACAGCGCTAGCAGGCCAGTACGAAGGCCGGCCAGAAGGCCGGCCAGAAGGAGCGTCTCATGTCGACCACTTACACCCTGCCCGATCTTCCGTACGACCTCGGCGCGCTCGAGCCGCACTACTCCGCTCGGGTGCTCCAGCTGCACCACGACAAGCACCACGCCGGCTACGTCACCGGCCTGAACACCACCATGGAGAAGCTCTCGGAGGCCCGGGCCAACGAGGACTTCGGCTCGATCGTCGGGCTGCAGAAGAACCTCGCGTTCAACCTGTCCGGCCACGTCCTCCACTCGCTGTTCTGGGAGAACCTCTCACCCGACGGTGGGGGCAAGCCCGAGGGTGATCTCGCGGCGGGGATCGACGAGCACTTCGGTTCGTTCGAGGCGTTCAAGGCGCAGATGACCCAGGCCACGACGACCGTGCAGGGTTCGGGCTGGGGTTCCCTGGCTTGGGAGCCGCTCGGCCAGCGCCTCTACGTCGGCCAGATCTACGACCACCATGGCAACGTCGGCCAGTCCGGCGTCAACCTCTTGGTCTTCGATGCGTGGGAGCACGCCTACTACCTGCAGTACCTCAACGTTCGGGCCGACTTCGTCTCGGCGCTGTGGAGCATCGTCAACTGGACCGACGTCGCGGCGCGATTCGCCAAGGCGCGAATGGTCACCGGCCTGTAGACGGCCGGCCGAGCGCTCGCGCCGTCACTCCGCGGGGGCCAGCCCGATCGGGCAGCTGACCCCTGTGCCACCGAGCCCGCAGTACCCGTTGGGGTTCTTGCCGAGGTACTGCTGGTGGTACGGCTCGGCGTAGTAGAAGGTCGGCGCAGCGCCGACCTCGGTCGTGATCTCTCCAAGGCCGGCCCGGTCGAGCTGCGCCTGGTACGACTCCCGCGACGCTTCGAGCCGTGCCCGTTGATCGTCGTCCGTCCAGTAGGCCGCCGAGCGGTACTGCGTGCCGACATCGTTGCCCTGGCGCATCCCCTGGGTGGGGTCGTGGCTCTCCCAGAACACCTTCACGAGCTCGTCGTAGGTGACCACGGCCGGGTCGTAGACCACCAGGACCGCCTCGGTGTGGCCGGTGCGACCACTGCAGACCTCCTCGTAGAGCGGGTTCGGCGTCGTACCGCCGGCGTAGCCGACCGCCGTCGTGAACACCCCGGGCACCTCCCAGAACTTGCGCTCCGCGCCCCAGAAGCACCCCATCGCGAAGATGGCGGTGGCCATGCCGTCGGGCCACGGCGCGGTGAGCGGGTGGCCGTTCACGAAGTGCGTCGACGGGACGGGCACCGACTCCTGGCGGCCGGGGAGCACCTCGTTGGCCTCGGGCATCCGGGCCTTGGTCCTGCCGAAGAGCATGATCGTCGCCTCCTGAGGGCAGCGCGCCTGACCGCTCCAGGCTACCGGCGTCGCCGCCGGTCGAGTCCGGCCCGCGGGCCCGGCACGTGTCCGGACCGCGCCGTCCGCCTAACGTCCCGGAGATGGTCGTCATCTCGAGCGAGACGCCGGGCGAAGCCATCGCCGCGGCCCATCCACTCGATCCGCTCAGCTCGGCCGAGCTCGCAGCGGCGACCAGCATCCTCCTGGGGAGCGGCACCCTCGGTGATCGTCCTGTACTCGCCTGGGTCAGCCTCCTGGAGCCGGCCAAGGCCGACGTCCTAGCCGGGACCGCCGGCCCCCGCAAGGCACGCGCCGTCGCCACCGACCGGC
>CAZTVJ010000486.1:0-4487 GCA_964616935.1 uncultured Acidimicrobiales bacterium
CCAACCAAGCCCTCGACGGCGTCGAGCAGCCCGACGGCCAACACCTCCCGTTCGTCAACTGCGGGACGACGGACGATGAGTTCGACGCGGCCCGTGTCAGTCGGCGCGCCGCGAATGTGGTCGAGGCCGGATTCGAGTGCGGTCGTGGTGGCATGGTGCACGACCGAGAGCATGCACCGATCGGACGCGCCCGGCCCCGATTTTGCGGGACCCATGACGGATCGCGGACCGGCATCGGGCTCGGCGGTAGCGTCGGCTCCGTCGACGTTCGCTGGGGGGAACCATGCGGGTAGCCGTGCTCGGCGCAGGCTCGTGGGGCACGACGGTGGCCTCGCTGGTGGCGGGTCGCCATCCGACCGTGCTGTGGGCTCGCGACGACGCGGTCGCTCAGCAGGTCGAAACCACACACACCAACGACAAGTACCTGCCGGGCTTCGAGCTACCTGCCAACCTGGAGGCCACGGCCGACCTTGGCGTCGCCGTTGGCCACGCGGAGCTGCTCGTCGTCGGGGTGCCGTCGCAGGCGTTCCGCACCACGCTGCAGGCGGTGAAGCCCCACATCCACCCCTGGATCCCGGTGGTGAGCCTCACCAAGGGCCTCGAGCAGGGGACGCTCCTGCGCATGACGGAGATCATCAAGCAGGAGCTGCCCGGCCACCCCGCGGCCGCCCTGACCGGCCCCAACCTGGCGAAGGAGATCATGGCTGGGCAGGCGGCAGCCAGCGTCATCGCGACGGAGGACCTCACGGTGGCGACGGCGTTGCAGAAGGTGCTGCAGCGGGGGCTGTTCCGCATCTACACCAACCACGACGTCATCGGCTGCGAGCTGGGTGGCGCGTTGAAGAACGTCATCGCCATCGCGTGTGGCATCGCCCAGGGTCTCTCGGTGGGCGACAACACGAGGGCCATGGTGATGACGCGCGGGCTGGCCGAGCTGACCCGCCTCGGGGCGGCGCTCGGTGGCGAGCCGGCCACGTTCGCCGGCCTCGCCGGCATGGGCGACCTCATGGCCACGTGCCTCAGCCCGCACAGCCGCAACCGGTACGTGGGCGAGCAGCTCGGCCTCGGGAGGCCCTTGGCCGACATCCTGGCGTCGATGGGCTCGGTGGCCGAAGGCGTCACCGCCGCGGTCACCGTGCACGAGCTGGCCGAGCGGCTGGGGGTCGAGATGCCGGTCTGCGAGGAGATCCACCGCGTCGTCACCGGCGGGATCACCCCGACGCAGGCGTACCGGGGCCTGCGGACTGCCGGTCACGAGGCCGAACCGGGGTAGTGGCGCCGAGTCCTCTCCGCTTACGCCTCGCGAAACAACCGAGGGCTGAGGGCGACAGCGAGCGACTGCCTTCCTACGATCGTCTCGTGATGGTGCAGCCGAGCGGGCCGAGCGACCTGAGAGGTGCTCGTGTCGCGCCTCGGGTGCTCGTGGTGGACGACGATCCGAACCTCGGCGACGTGGTGGTGCGCTACCTCGAGCGGGAGGGGTACGAGGTCGATCTCGCGCGCGACGGCATCACCGGGTTGGAGCGAGCGCTCTCGACGTTGCCCGACGTGGTCGTCCTCGATCTGATGCTCCCCGGCCTCGACGGGCTCGAGCTGTTCCGCCGTCTGCGCCGAGTGGCGCCCATCCCGGTGGTGATGTTGACCGCTCGGGGCAGCGAGGAGGACCGTGTCGCCGGCCTCGAGCTGGGAGCGGACGACTACGTGGCGAAGCCGTTCTCGCCGCGAGAGCTGACAGCGCGGGTGAAGGCGGTGCTGCGCCGGGCCAGGGGTGGGGTTGCGGCGGCGTCCGGGCCGACGTTGCGCGGTGGTGACCTCGAAGTGGATCTCCTCGCTCATGAGGCGCGACGGCGCGGTCAGCCGCTCACCCTCACGGTGAAGGAGTTCGATCTCCTCGCCTTCTTGATGAGCCACCCCAGCCAGGCCTTCCGGCGCGAGCAGCTGCTCGAGGCGGTGTGGGGCTACTCCATCGGCGACACGGCGACGGTGACCGTCCACATGCGACGGCTGCGGGAGAAGGCCGAGGACGACCCCTCCGCTCCGCGCCACCTCTGCACCGTTCGCGGCATCGGTTACCGGTTCGAGCCGTGACCACCCGTTCGGTCCTCGGTGTCGTGGTGACCGTGGGGTTGGCGGTTGCCGCGATCATTGCGCTCGCCACCGGCGCAAGCACGCGCGACACCGTCGCCGTCATCGGCCTCGCGATCGCCGGTTCGATGCTGGCGGCCGGGCTCGGCGCCTTGCTGGTTCGGCGGTTGCGGCACCGCTCGCTGCGCGCCCAGATCCTCGCCGTCGGGTTGGCCACCACGCTCACCACCGCGGCCGGCGTCTTCGTGGCCGCACTGGCGATGTTCATCAGCCGCCACGACCTCGGCGTGCTTGCCGTCGTCCTCGTGGTCAGCGGCGCCATCTCCGTCGGTGCCGCGCTGTGGCTCGGAGGCTCGTTCGAGCGGTCGGTCACCGAGGTCACGGGTCTCGCTCGTGGGCTCGCCGTCGGTGGCGAGGTCCCGACGGTGGACGGCGATCTCGTGACCGGGGAGCTCCGCTACCTGGCCGACGAGCTTGGTGCGGCGGCCAACGAGCTGCAGGTTGCTCGGCGCCGGGAGCAGGCACTCGACGGATCGCGTCGAGAGCTGGTCGCCTGGGTCAGCCACGACCTGCGGAGCCCCATCGCCTCCATCCGGGCCATGGCTGAGGCGCTGGAGGACGGGGTCGTCGACGACCCGGCCGGCGTGGCCCGGTACCACCGAGCCATCCGCCAGGAGTGCGAGCGACTCGCCGACCTTGTCGACGACCTCTTCGAGCTGTCGCGCATCACGAGCGGCACCGTCGACGTGGGTCAGCCCCTCGTGCCGCTCGGAGAGCTGCTGACCGAGGTGCTGGAGGGCAGCAGTCCCCTGGCCGCGGCCCAGGGCGTGCGCCTGGTCGCCTTCCTCGACCAGGCGCCAACCGTCCTCGTCCCCGCCTCCGATCTCCGCCGCGTGCTGCACAACCTGCTCGACAACGCCATCCGCCACACGCCCGCCGGCGGTCGGGTCGTGATCGACAGCGAGCCCGACGGCAGCGGCGTCACGCTCTCCGTTGCCGATGAGTGCGGGGGTATTCCCGACGACGAGCTGCATCGCGTGTTCGACGTGGCGTTCCGCGGCGATGCCGCCCGCACCCGCGACGAAGCCGGTGGCGGGCTCGGACTGGCCATCGCGCGCGGTCTGGTGGAAGCCCACGATGGCTCGATCGATGTCGCCAACCGTCACGACGGCTGCCGGTTCACCGTGCACCTCCCGGTGCCGTCGTGACGCTGGTGGCCGGTACCGAACAGGCGGCCGGCCCGAGCACCCCCGTCTCGCGGGGGCGCGCCGCCATTGCCGGGGCGGTAGCGGCTGGGGTCGCCCTGGGTGTCACCGAGCTCGTCGGCGCGATCGTCAGCGACGGTCCCTCGCTCATCGTCTCGGTCGGCTCCCGTTTCATCGATGCGGGCGCGGGGCCGCTGAAGAGCATCGCCATCGGCCTCTTCGGCACGGGCGACAAGGCGGCGCTCATCACGGGCATCGTCGTCATCAGCCTGGCGATCGGGGCCTTGCTCGGGATCGCCTCGGTCACGCGCCGCTGGGTCGGGGTGGGAGGCTTCGCGGCCTTCGCGGTGATCGGTGTGCTCGCGGGTGCCAGCACGCCGCTGGCCTCGACCAGCGCGATCGTCGTGGCTGCGGTGCTCGGCGCCACCGCCGGCATCGCCACGCTCTTCGTGCTGCTGGCGCTCGCTTCCCCCTCACCCGCAGCACCGCCAGTGGGTCCTCGGGCGGAGGACCCACGCGTCAAGGCCACCGACCGTCGCACCTTCCTGCTGGTGGCCGGTGGTGCCGGCGCGCTGGCTGTCGTCGCCGCAGCAGCAGGTCGTCGGCTGCGCTCGGTCGGTGGCCCTGCGGGTGGGAGCGCGGACGTGGTGCTCCCCGCGGCCAAGACCACCGTGCCGGTGCCGTCGGCCCAGCCGTTCTCCGTCGAGGGGCTGTCTCCCTACATCACGCCGAACGCGGACTTCTACCGGATCGACACCGCCCTCGTGATCCCTCGCGTGAACGCTGGTTCGTGGCGCATGGACCTGAAGGGCATGGTCGACCGGCCGATCAGCCTGACCTACGACGACCTGCTGGCCATGGACCTCGTCGAGGAGGCTGTCACGATCTCGTGCGTGTCGAACGAGGTGGGCGGCGACCTCATCGGCAATGCCGTCTGGCGCGGCGTGCCGCTGCGAACCTTGCTCGAACAGGCGGGGGTGCAGCCCGGTGCCACCCAGATCGTCGGCCGGTCGGTCGACGGGTTCACCGTTGGCTTCCCCACCGAGAAGGCTCTCGATGGCCGTACGGCGCTGGTCGCCGTCGGGATGAACGGCGAAGCGCTCCCGGTGGACCACGGCTTCCCTGCCCGGCTCGTGGTGGCGGGACTGTACGGCTACGTGTCGGCTACCAAGTGGCTCAAGGAGATCGAGCTCACCC
>CAZTVJ010000487.1:0-6603 GCA_964616935.1 uncultured Acidimicrobiales bacterium
CCGGCAAGACGACGCTGCTCAACGCCCTGGCTGCCGAGGTGGAGCCGGGCGAGCGGATCGTGACCATCGAGGATGCGGCCGAGCTCCGCCTGCCCGGCGACCACGTCGTGCGGCTCGAGGCCCGCCCGGCAACGCCCGATGGCGCGGGCGAGGTCACGGTCCGAGAGCTCTTGCGGGCGGCGCTGCGGATGCGCCCAGATCGTCTCGTCGTAGGGGAGTGCCGCGGCCCGGAAGCGCTCGACATGATCATGGCGCTCAGCACCGGCCACGACGGCTCGCTGTCGACCTGTCACGCCAACGGTGCGCTCGATGCCTTGCGCCGGGTCGAGGTCATGGCACTCCAGGGTGGAGGCGAGCTGCCGCTCACCGCCGTGCACGACCTGGTGCACGCAGCCGTCGATCTCGTCGTGCACCTCGGCCGCGGTCGTCAGGGTCGTCGCCACGTCGCCGAGGTGGTCGAGGTCCGCCCGCCAGGTGAACCGGGCTTGGTGCGCGTCCTGGCTCGGGCCGAGGGTCTGCTCGCCTCGCCCGAGCGGCCCGTCCGGCGGCCTGGCGTGGCTCGGTTCGCAGGGAGCCCGCCGTGATGGCGGGTCTCGTCGTCGCCCTCGGGGTGGCGCTGCTGGCTGGTCTCGGTCGCGGCGCCGTCCTGGCCGGTCGTCGCCAAGCGCCGGCCTGGCGGTTGAGCGTTCGGACCAGCGCCGGGTCCGGTGGGTCCAGCGTCGGAGCACCCGCGGCCCTGGTGGCCGTCGGGCAGCGCTGGTGGCGGGAGCGGCCGCGGCGGTGGCGCCGAGCGCTGGCCGACGACCTGCCGGGTGTCCTCGACGACGTCGGCCGCTCGTTGCGAGCGGGCGCCACCCTCCGCCAGGCATTGGGCGAGGCTGCCCATGCCCACGAAGGCCCGGCGGCGCAGGGCCTGGCCGAGGTCGTGGTGCTCGCCGAGCGAGGATTGCCGCTCACCGACGCGCTCCAGCGTTGGTCCCGGGCGGCCGCGCAGCCCGAGGTCGACCTTGCGGTTGCCGCGCTGGCGCTCGCCGCCGACGAGGGTGGTGGCGCGGCCCGGGTGGTCGATGCCGTGGCGGCGACGTTGCGCGAGCGGCGGGCGGCCATGCAGGAGATCGATGTCCAGTCGGTCCAGGCGCGGCTGTCAGCGGTGGTGATCGCGCTGCTTCCGCTGGTGTTCACCACCTGGTGCGTGGCCACCGACGACCGTGCCGCCACGTTCCTCCTGGCCAGTCCGGCCGGGTGGCTGTGCCTGGTCGCCGGCCTCGGCCTGCTCGCCGGTGGCGCGGGCTGGATGGTCCACATCGTGCGGAGCGTCTCGTGAACGCCTTGGTGCTGACCGCCTCGGCCGGCGCGCTCGTCGTTGCCCTCGCGTGGCGGGCGAGGCCGCTCCCGCGCCGGGTGGCGGCCCTGCACCGATCAGGCCCGAGCCGCGGGCGCGTGGTCGGCCCGACCGTACGGAGGGCCGTGCCGTGGTTGGGTCGGGTGCTCGCCGTCCTGGCCGGGATGGCGCTCTGGCCGCCCTCGGTGGTGGTGATGGCGGCCTGGTGGTTGGCCGCCCCCCACCTTCGGTCGGCCCGGCAGCGGCGTCGGGCCGAGGCACGCGTCGTGCGGTGCCTCCCGGACGCCATCGACCTGCTCGTGCTCACCGTTGGTGCCGGCCAGACGTTGCCGCTGGCCGTCTCCACGTTGGCCCGCTCGGCCCCCGACCCGTTCGGGCGCGCCTTCGCCGAGGTCGACCGGCGTCGGCTCCGCGGGTTGCGACTGGCCGAGGCCCTGAAGGCCCTGCCCGAGCTGCTCGGGCGCCCAGTGCAGCCGCTCACCGCCGCGCTCGTCGCCACCGACCGCTACGGCGTCGCCCTCAGCGCCACGCTCGAGCAGCTCGCCATCGAAGCGCGCCGAGAACGCCGGCGCAGCGTGGAGACCGCCGCCCGCAAGCTGCCGATTCGGCTCAGCTTTCCCCTCGTCTGCTGCATCCTGCCCGCCTTCGCCCTCCTGACCGTTGCGCCGCTCCTGGCCGGCGCCCTCGGCTCGCTGCGCCTCTGAGCAGCCTCGCCGGCCTGGTGCCGGCCGCAAACCCCTGCAAACCCGTCCAAACCCGGAGGTCGTCATGCTCATGCTCTACATCCGCGTTCGTACTTGGCTGCTCGAACGAGGCGACCGCGGCCAGGCCACTGCTGAGTACGCCCTCGTGCTGCTCGGCGCCGCGCTGGTCGCGCTCTTGCTCATCGCCTGGGCAACGGCGGGCGGGGGGGCCGGCAAGATCGGTCGGCTGCTCGATCGGGTGATCGACACCATCACCTCGCGGATCGCGTGAGACCGCATCGCACGAGGCGCGCCGCGGGGCAGCGAGGGCAAGCCGCGGTCGAGCTGGCCCTGGGCCTGCCCCTGGTGTTCGTCGCGTTGCTGTCTACCGTCCAGCTGGTGCTGGTCGCCCGGGACCAGCTGGCCGTCGTCCACGCGGCGCGTGAAGGGGCCCGCGCAGCAGCGGTTGATGCCGACGCCGGTGCCGGTTCGGCGGCCGCGCGCGAAGCACTCGGGCTTGACCTCGGCCGGGCGGTCGTGATCAGCGGCCGCGCGGCCGGCCGCGTCCAGGTGACGGTGCGCTATCGCTCACCCACCGAGGTGCCCTTGGTCGGTGCCTTCCTGCCCGACGTCACGGTCAGTGGCACCGCCACCATGCGGGTCGAGCCGTGAGCGGCGGCGGACGCGGTCGCTCACCGCCCGCCGCCCAGGATCGCTCGCAGCAGGGCCACTGCACCGGCCTTGTCGAGGGGATCGTTGCCGTTGCCGCACTTCGGCGATTGGATGCAGCTGGGACAGCCGCGCGCGCACGGGCAGCGCTCGATCACGGCCAGCGTGGCAACCAGATGACGTCGGCCCGCCCCGTAGCCCAGCTCGGCGATGCCGACGCCACCGGGGTATCCGTCGTAGATCACGATCGTCGGCCGGCCCGTGTCGGCCAGGAACGGCGTGGACACGCCACCGACGTCCCAACGGTCGCAGATGGTGAACAACGGCAGGATGCCGATGCCGGCGTGCTCGACGGCATGGAGGGCGCCCGGCACCTGGAGCTGGTCGAGCCGGGCCTGGTCGAGCACGCCGTCGTCGACGGTGTACCAGAACGCCCGCGTCACGAGCCGCGACGGCGGGAGATCGAGCTGCTCTCGCCCGAGCAGCTCGCGCGTGCGCGTGTCCCGCCGCTCGTAGCCCACGACCTGCGTCGACACCTCCACCGGCCCGAGGGCCAGGCCCGCCCGGCCGATCTCGGTGGTGGCGTCGGCGCCCAGCACCGCCACGGCCATCTCCGAGCGCACCTGCGTGTACTCGTCCACCTCGACAGGTACGACGTGCGCCACCCTGTCCTCCAGGTCCAGCTCGGTCACCCGGAACTGCTGGCCGAGGTGCAGGTAGATGGCTCCGGGGTGGACCTGTTCGAACGCGCGGCTGGCGTCGACGGTGCCCACCAGGCGACCGTCGGCCTCGGCGATGCGGAACTCGTCGGGGGAACCGGACCGCAGCCCGATGCCGGGCGCCGGCGACCCTCGCCCGCTCCAGTAGGCCATGCCGTCACGGATCCGCAGGCGGTCGGCCTGCACCAGCTCGCGCACGCCGTCGGCCACGGCGTCGCCCCACCACGCTTCGTCGGCCGGGGTGAGCGGCTGCTCGTAGGCGGCGCACGCCAGCTGGGGGAGGAGCACGCTGGGGTTGGCCAGGTTCACGACGGCCGGCTCCGGGGAGCGGGTGAACACCTCTCGCGGGTGGGCCATGAGCCACTGGTCGAGCTGATCGGTTCCCGCCACCAGCACGGCGACGGAGGTGGTCTCGCCGCGCCCGGCGCGTCCCGCCTGCTGCCACATCGAGGCGATCGTCCCCGGGAAGCCGTTCAGCACGCAGGCGTCGAGCCCGCCGATGTCCACGCCCAGCTCGAGCGCGCTGGTGGCGACGATGCCCTGCACTCGACCCGCGAAGAGGTCGGCCTCTATCGTGCGACGCTCGGTGGCCAGGTAGCCGGCGCGGTACGAGCGCACGGTGCTGGCGAGATCGTCGGAGAGACGGCGGCGTACGTCGGCCGCCACGGTCTCGGTACCGCGGCGGCTGCGGCAGAACGTCACCGTGCGCCACCCGCCCTTCACCAAGGCGGCGGTCAGCCGGGCCACCTCGACGTTGCTCGACGCCCGGGCGCCCGACTCGGGGTCGAGCAGCGGCGGGTTCCACAACGCGAATAGGCGCTCGCCACGCGGCGAGCCGTCGTCGGTGATGGCGGTCACGGGCAGGCCACACAGGTCGCTGGCCAGCCGGGCCGGATCGCCGATGGTGGCCGACGAGAACACGAACGTGGGGTCGGCGCCATACACGGTGCACAGCCGGCGCAGGCGGCGGAGCAGGTGGCCGGTGTGCGAACCGAAGATGCCTCGCAGCACGTGGAGCTCGTCGATCACCACGTAGCGGAGGCGTCGCAGGAACGTCGCCCACCGCCCGTGGAACGGCAGGATCGCGGCATGGAGCATCTCGGGGTTGGTGAGCACGACGTTGGCGTTGCGCCGCACCCACCGGCGGGCCTCGGGTGCGGTGTCGCCGTCGTAGGTGGCGGCCACGAGGCCGGGCACGCCGAGCGCGGTGAGGGCGCGAAGCTGGTCCTGGGCCAACGCCTTCGTCGGGAAGACCAGGAGCGCAGTGCCCGGGCTGGCGGCGCCGACGGCCTCGGCGATGGGTGCCTGGTACACGAGCGATTTCCCCGACGCCGTACCGGTGGCGACCACGACGGAGGTGCCCGCCCGAACGAGGTCCATCGCCGCCGCCTGGTGGACCCACAGACCAGGGACGCCCAGTGCCTCCCACACCGGCGCGGGAAGTGGCTCGGCCAGCGCGGCGAATCGGGCAGCTCGCGCTGGGATGCGTTCGAGGCGCACGAGCCGGTCACCGTCGGCGAGGTCGTGGAGGAGGCTCTCGGCATCGGCGCGCATCGGCGTTGGATAGGTTCGCGCAGCCATGGATCTCGCCCTCATCACGTCCGAGCACGAGGGTGTTGCCGTGCTGTCCCTGGCGGGCGAGGTGGATCTGGCCACTGTGCCCCGCTTGCGCGACCGGCTCGTGCAGGTCACCGGCGACCATCCCGGCCAGGCGGTGGTGGTCGATCTCGGCGGCGTGCTCTTCCTCGATTCCACCGGGCTCGGCGTGCTCGTCGGCGGCCAGCGCCGCGCCCGCACCCACGGCGGCGAGCTGCACCTGGTCATTACGGCCGAGCGCTTCGTCGAGCTCTTCCGCCTGACCCGGCTCGACGTGGTCTTCCCGATCCATGCCACGCTGTCGGACGCGCTGGGGGTGATCCGCCGTGGAGCATGACGACCAGGACGAGCGGGTGGTCCCGAAGCCCGACGAGCTGCTCGCGCTGTACGGCGTGACCACCGAGCTGTTCGTCGTGATGAAGCGGTGGTTCGGGGTGCCCGACACCGTCCAGCTCGACCTGTCCAACATCGATGCCGCCATCGCCGAGATGGGCGACCCGGTGATGATCGCAGCGCTGGCCATGCGCAAGCTGCAGGCCTTGCACCTCGTGGCCACGCCCGGGGTGCGCACGACCACTGACGTCGTCATCACGGTGGTGCAAGACCTCGACCGAGCTCTCGTACAGGCACCCAACATGCGGCTGAAGCTCGCCGCTGCGGCCACCGACTGGGACGCCGCGCTGCAGGAGCTGTCGGCTGCTGGTGACGCCGCTGGGGTCGGCGCTCCGACAGCCTCCGACGACGAGGACCCCGAGACCCGGCACTTCCGGTTCCTGCACAGCCTGCTCCACGTGGCGGTCGAGGCCGTGGTGAGGGTGTCCGATGGCGAGATCCGCGTGCTCGTCTGAACCTGACCCCGATCCTGAAACCTGGTCGGCGCAGCCGCGACGCCGTGTGAATCGCATGTGAACGCCCACCCCAACCGTTGACCGCTGGGAGCGGCCGCGGCTTTCCTGCTCACGAGATGACCCGAGGCACCACCGCACACCGCCCGACGTGGCGCGACTCCGAGCGCTTCGTGCCGCGCTCGTTCGTACAGCCGGCGCTGCGCTTCATGCAGGTCGAGGCGGCCTCGGGTGTCGTCATGCTCGCCGCGGCGATCGCGGCGCTGGTGTGGGCGAACTCGCCGTGGCGGAGCGGGTACGAGACGTTCTGGAACACCGACCTGCAGGTCTCGCTCGGCAGCACGATCGATCTCGACCTCACGCTGCGTGCCTGGGTGAACGACGCCGCGATGGCGCTGTTCTTCCTCCTGGCCGGCTTGGAGATCAAGCGTCAGCTGCTGCTCGGGGAGCTGCGCAACCCGCGCGCGGCAGCGCTGCCGGCACTTGCCGCGCTGGGTGGCATGGTGGTCCCTGCACTCATCTTCGCCGTGGTCAACCAGGGTGGCGCAGGGTCGCAGGGGTGGGGCATCCCCGTCGCCACCGACATCGCCTTCGCCGTCGGCGTGGTCACGCTCGCCGGCAAGCGGCTCCCCGTCGGGGCCCGCATCTTCATCCTCACCCTTGCGGTGGTCGACGACGTCGGCGGCATCGTCGTCATCGCCATCTTCTACGCCGAGGCGGTGAAGTTCTCCTGGCTCGTCGTGGCCGCC
>CAZTVJ010000488.1:0-1668 GCA_964616935.1 uncultured Acidimicrobiales bacterium
GGCGCTCATGATCACGGGCGGCAAGCTCGGCGACCTGTGGGGCCGGCGGCGGGCGTTCGGCATCGGTATGTTGATCTACGCGTGCGGCTCCGGGCTCACGGCGGTGTCGTGGAGCGTGCCCGTGCTGGCGCTCGGATGGTCGGTGCTCGAGGGCATCGGCGCCGCCCTCGTGCTGCCGGCCATGGTGGCGTTGGTAGCAGGGAACTTCGAGGGCAAGTCCCGAGCCATGGCCTTCGGTGTGCTCGGTGGCATCGCCGGCGTGGGCATCGCCGTCGGCCCCATCCTCGGCGGGTTCATGACGACCTACCTCTCGTGGCGGCTCGTGTTCGCGGGTGAGGTGGTGGTGGCCATCGCCATCCTCCTCACGCTGCGGTGGGTGGCCGAGGCCCCGCGCGAGGGACCGGCGCCGCAGCTCGACGTCGTCGGCGCCGTCCTGTCGGCCGTCGGGCTCGGGTTGGTCGTCTACGGTGTCCTGCGCTCCAGCACGTGGGGCTGGCTGCAGCCCCGTGACGCCCCGTTCGAGGTGTTCGGGTTCTCACCAACGCTGTTCGTCATCGCGGCCGGCGGAGTGGTCCTTGCCCTGTTCGTCGCCTGGCAGCACCACCGAGAGCGCCAGGGGATGGACCCGCTCGTGCGCCTCGATCGGCTCCGCATCCCGCCGTTGCGGGCCGGCCTCCAGACGTTCCTCGCCCAGAACCTCATCCTCATGGGGATCTTCTTCATCATCCCGCTCTACCTGCAGGTGGTACAGGGCTTCGACGCCTTCGAGACCGGGGTGCGGATGCTGCCCGTGTCGGTCACCCTGTTCCTCACCGCGCTAGCCGGCCCGATCCTGGCCCGGCACGTGGGGCCGCGCCTCGTCGTGCGGTCCGGCGTGGGTGCGCTCGTGCTCGCGTCGCTGCTGCTGCTTTGGCGCGTCGAGCCCGACATCGACACCGTGGCGTTCTCGGTGGCCCTGGCCATCCTCGGCATCGGCCAGGGCCTCGTCGCCTCCCAGCTTGGCAACGTCGTCCAGTCCTCAGTGGACGCCGAGGCTCGCAGCGAAGCCGGCGGCCTCCAGTACACCGCGCAGCAGTTCGGCGGCGCGCTCGGCACGGCGCTCATGGGCGCCATCGTCATCGGTGGCCTCGCCTCGGCGTTCACCGACCGGATCGTGAACGACCCACGCATCAGTGATGCGGTGGAGCAGCAGACCACCATCGCCCTTGAGTCCGGTGTGCAGTTCGTCCCGGCCGACGACGTCCGAATCGTCGCCACCGAAGCGGGCCTTCCGCCGGCCGAGGTCGATGCACTGGTCGAGGACTACGAGGAAGCGCAGGTGGTCGCGCTGAAGAGCGGGTTGCTCGTGGCGGCCGTCATTGCCATCGGTGCCGTGTTCGTGACGACGAACCTGCCGGTGCGCCTTGTCGTTGGCGAGCCCGACGAGCCTGCCACCGCCTGACCGGATCGAAGCCGCCCGCCCGCGCGGGCCGTCAATGACATCAGGCAGCGACGTCAGGCCGCGACGTCAGGCCGCGACGTCAGGCGATGACGGGGGCCGCCACCGGTTCGTAGATCGTGACCGGGTAGTCGCCGTCGAGTGGCGGGTTCGGGGAGTGGAGGTACTCGTTGGCCCGGGCGATCTCGTCGGCACCGAACGGCCGGGTCGTGTGGCAGAACTCCACCATG
>CAZTVJ010000489.1:0-2869 GCA_964616935.1 uncultured Acidimicrobiales bacterium
CTGGATGCCCTCGAGGGTCGCCACGACCCGTGACACGCCGGAGGTGACGTTCACGTCCCACTCGGCCTGCGGCCAGAGACGGATCCGCGCCCCGTTCGCGCCACCGCGCTTGTCGGTGTCACGGTAGGTCGACGCCGACGCCCAGGCGGTCGAGACCAGCTGGGAGACGGACAGACCGGAGTCGAGGATCTTGCCCTTGAGCGCCGCGATGTCCGCGTCGTCGATCAGCTCGTGGTCAACCGCGGGGACCGGGTCCTGCCACAGCAGCTCCTCGTCGGGAACCCACGGGCCGAGATAGCGCGCGACAGGTCCCATGTCCCGGTGCAGCAGCTTGTACCACGCCCGCGCGAACGCGTCGGCGAGCTCGTCAGGGTGCTCGAAGAACCGCTTCGAGATCTCCTTGTAGACCGGATCGACGATCATCGCGATGTCCGTCGTCGCCATCATCGGAGCGTGCCGCTTCGACGGGTCCTGCGCGTCCGGCACGGTGCCCTGCGCCTCGGGGTTCTTGGGGGTCCACTGCTGTGCACCCGCCGGGCTCCTCGTCAGCTCCCACTCATAGCCGAACAGGTTCTCGAAGTAGCCGTTGTCCCACCGGATCGGGTCGTTGGTCCACGCACCCTCCAACCCGCTGGTGATCGTGTCGTCGCCCATGCCGGTCCCGAAGCTGACCGTCCAGCCGAATCCCTGCTCCTCGAGGCCCGCGCCCTCGGGCTCGGGACCCACGTACTCGTCGGGGTCGGCGGCGCCGTGGGCCTTGCCGAACGTGTGACCGCCGGCGATGAGCGCGACCGTCTCCTCGTCGTTCATCGCCATCCGGGCGAACGTCTCACGGATGTCCCGGGCCGAAGCCATCGGATCCGGGTTGCCGTTCGGGCCCTGCGGATTGACGTAGATCAGGCCCATCTGGACCGCACCCAGCGGATTTGCCAGCTCCCGGTCACCGCTGTAGCGCTGGTCGTCGAGCCACACCCGCTCCGGACCCCAGTAGACGTCCTCCTCGGCCGCCCAGATGTCCTCACGGCCGCCGCCGAAGCCGAACGTCGTGAAGCCCATCGTCTCCAGGGCGCGGTTCCCGGCGAAGACCAGCAGGTCGGCCCACGAGATCTTCCGGCCGTACTTCTGCTTGATCGGCCAGAGCAGCCGGCGCGCCTTGTCGAGGTTGGCGTTGTCGGGCCAGCTGTTGAGTGGGGCGAAGCGCTGTGCGCCGCTACCGCCGCCGCCACGGCCATCCGCGATGCGGTACGTGCCGGCCGCGTGCCATGTCATCCGGATGAAGAACGGCCCGTAGTGGCCGTAGTCGGCCGGCCACCAGTCCTGCGACTGGGTCATCACCGCATCGACGTCGTTCGCCAGGGCTTCGAAGTCGAGGCTCTTGAACTCCTCGGCGTAGTCGAAGTCCTCCCCCATGGGATCGGCCTTGGGGGGGTTCTGGCGCAGGACCCTCAGGTTCAAGCTGTCGGGCCACCAGTGCTGGTTCGCCGTGATCCCAACCGCTTGGTGCGCGGCGCTCATCACCGGGCACGTCGCCGTGGACGGCTCGTCGCTGGTGGTCACCGTGCCGTGCTCTTCGTTGCTCATGTCTCTCCTCGGTCGCTTGTGGCTGACTTCGTACCGTGTTCGCTCAGAGCTCAGGCGCCCTCGGCGGCCTGCTGACAGGTGGGACAGTTGCCCCAGTAGATGACCTCGGCCTCGTCGACCTCGTAACCCGCGTCGTCAGACGCAGCCAAGCATGGCGCAGCACCGACCGCGCAGTCGACGTCGACCATGCGGCCGCAGGCGCGACAGATCAGATGGTGATGGTTGTCACCCACCCGAGCCTCATACCGCGCTGCTGACCCGGCAGGCTGGATGCGCCGGAGCAGACCCATGTCGGCCAAGACGCCGACGGCGTCGTACACCGCGCGGCGCGAGATGGCACCGATGTCGGCCGTGACGACCTCGACCACGTCCTCTGCCGTGAGGTGCGGCTGGCTCGATACCGCCCGCAGGACGGCCAAGCGCTGAGCGGTGACCTTGAAACCCTGTTGGTGAAGGAGCTCCGCCAGGTCGACCGCCATCACAACACATTATGTGCAAACTTCTACGAGGTGCAAACTCGTTCGAGCGGATCGAACTCGAGGTGCAGCTCGTTGATGCCTTGGAGGACGATGCTGCGGGTCGGGACGTGTCCCTCTTTGTCATGCTGGGGGCTGCCACCAAGCTCGCCATCGCCGACGGAGAGCGCTCGATCGGGTGATCGGCCGAACATGCTCCTGGCGGCTCACCCCACACCAGTCTCCCGTCGGGTTCGTTGCTCTCCGTCGTGTCGGAGCCGCCCGGGTCCGGCATCAGCTCGCCGCCTCGTCCGATGTTCGGACCTGAGCCCTCCCTGTAGCAGAATCGCCCGGGCGCCGGGAGACCGGCCGGGAGCGAGGAGCAGGAGTGGGGCAGTCAATTCGGGTCCATCGGCTCGCGGCCGGGACACCGGTCGGCCTCGTTGCCGTTGCTGCTCTCGCGGGCACCGCCGCCGAGCGCGAGGGCGAGGCATGAGCGCCACCATCGCCGTCGTCGGCCCGGGGTCGGTCGGCGTCTTCTTCGCCGCCCACCTGGCCACCGCCGGCCACGACGTCGTGTCCTGCGCCCGGAGACCGTTCACGGAGTACCTCGTCGAGTCGAGCGAGGCGCCGGTTCGAGCGGCGGCCCACGTCGTGACCGACCCGGCCGACCTCCGCCAGGCGCCCGTCGACTGGGTGCTCCTCACCGTGAAGGCCCACCAGACCGAAGGGACCCGAGGGTGGTTCGACGCCCTCTGTGGCCCGGCGACGACCGTCGTGGTCGCCCAGAACGGCGTCGAAGGCCTCGAACGGGTGCAACCTCTTGCCGGCGA
>CAZTVJ010000490.1:0-4469 GCA_964616935.1 uncultured Acidimicrobiales bacterium
GTGCTCCTGCTCGCCTCGTTCGAGCTGGCGGCATCCGTGAAGGACACCTTCAACACGTCCTGGGTGGTGAACGAGCTGCTGGCGCCAGCGGCCGATTCGTACCCGCTGGCGGGCTACGCCACCACCTACACGAACCTCCTCGGCTACCTGCTCGTGCCGATCGTGGGGCTGGGTGCCGAGCCCGAGCAGGCGGCCATGCTGATGATCGGTCTGGCCATCCTGGCCACCCTGGTCGCCACCTATCTCCTGTTGCGCCAGCTCCTCGGCCGCCTGGCCGCCGGCGCCGGCGTGCTGGCGGTCGTGGCGGTCGCCAAGACATCGCAGCTCAGCTTCGACTTCCCGACGCAGGACGGATCGCTCCGGCTGCTCTACGACACGTTCTCGTACCACCAGATCATGCCGGTCCGTCTACTCGGGCCGTTCCTGCTCGCCTGGCTCGTGGTGCGGGGCGCGTCCCGCGCCACGCCGTGGGATGCCCGGTGGCTCGGCGTTGCCGCCGCGGCCGTGACGATCAACAACGTCGACTTCGGCGCGGCGGCGACGGTCGCCGCGCTCGCGGGCGTCGCGCTGTGGGTTCCCTGGGCCGGCCACGTTGCCGACTGGGGTCGAGGCGCAGGGCGAACGGTCGGCCATGCGCTGGCCGGCTTCGCCGGCGGGGCGGTGGTGGTGGTGGCCGCGGCGTGGGCGCTCACCCGCACTCCACCCGATCTCGACTCGACGTTGCTCTACGTCCGCCAGTTCGGCTCGGGCATCATCGGCCTGCCCCTCGATCGCGCCTTCGACTTCCACGTCGTCGTCATCGGCACGTTCGTCGTGGGGATCCTCGCCGCGATCGCGCGCTGGCTCGCACGGCCGGGAGGTGACCCCGCCGCGGTCGCTGCGCTGTACCTGTCGGTGTTCGGGCTCGGGACCATCGCCTACTACGTGAACCGGCCGGTGATCTCCACGTTGATCGGCGGGTCCTTCTACGTGTGGGCGACCGCGCTCATCGTCCTGGCGGCGATGGCATTCCGGGCCGCCCCCGAGATGCGCCGGCGCCTCCGGGTGGCCACCTTCACCCTGGCCACCGTGTGCGCCACTGCGTTCACCCAGATCGCGTTCCCACCGCCCCTGTCGGCCGAGAGGGAGCGGCTCCGCACCGGACGGATCGAGGGAGCGGATGCACTGCTGGGCGAGCCAGCCGCGCTGGCCTTCATCACGGCGAACTCCCGGCCGGGGGCGACCGTGGCCATCCTCCTCGGCTCTCCGAAGACCCTTGCCCTGCGTGCCGGGGTGGACGACGTCGTCCCGTTCTCGTCGATGCCGTTCGCCACCTATCCCGAGCTCGACCTGCTGGTCGACCGGCTGCGGCAGCATCCCGGGGCCGACGTCTACGTCCCGGTGGCCGATGTCGCCCCCGAGATCCTGGCTGCGCTCGCCCGGCTCGGCTTCGTCGAAGTGGATCGCGATGCCGAGGTCGCGCTGCTCCGCCGGCCGGCGGGCGCAGCTGGGTGAGCAACGCCGCCGCCGACGACGGGTGCCTTACCCTGGCCCGATGGTGCTCGACCTGCAGGCCGTGCTCTTCGATCTCGATGGCGTGCTGGTCGACTCGATCGACCTGATCGGCTCGTGCGCCGACCTCGCCTTTCGAGACGGCGGTTTGGCCGGGCTGACGGGGGCCGAACGGCGGTCGCTGGTAGGCCCGCCGCTGCGGGTGGGCATGGCCGACGTGCTGCGAGCGCGAGGCGACGACGCATCGCGCGCCGAGGCACTCGTGCAGCGCTACCGGGCGCTCTACGACCCGATCGCGGCGTCGGAGACACCGGCCCACGCCGGGATGCCCGCGTTGGTGGAGCGCCTGGCTGCGGCGTTGCCGTTGGCGGTGGTGACGTCGAAGGCCGAGCTGCTGGCGCTGGCCATCCTCGACCACCTCGGGCTGCTGCCGTACTTCGTCGAGGTCGTGGGGGCGCCGGTCGGTGGCGACGAGGCGAAGACCGGGGCCGTCGCTCGCGCCCTGCTCGCCCTGGCGGTCGACGGCTCTCGCGCCGCCATCGTCGGCGACCGGTTGCACGATGTCGAGGCAGGGGGGGCTCACGGTCTCGTCACGATCGGTGTCACCTGGGGTGCCGGCGACCGGGCGGAGCTGGAGGAAGCCGGCGCCGATCACGTTGTCGACACGGTGCCCGAGCTCGCGACGATCCTCGGCGTGGCCGGCGAGGCCCTGGCGGGCTGAGTGGTCGAGCAGCCTTCGGCCGAGAGACTCCTGGCCCGCGATCTGGACGAGGTCCTGGATGTGGCGCGCGACGTGTTCGCCGAGCTGCGGGGCGCTCGGCTGCTCGTCACCGGCGGCACCGGGTTCGTGGGCACGTGGCTCCTGGAGACCTTGACCTGGGCGAACGACCGCCTGGGCCTCGGGATGCGGGCCACGGTGCTCACGCGCTCGCCCGAGCGCTTCACGAACGCTGTCCCTCACCTGGCCGACCACGCCGCGCTACGGCTGCTGCCGGGGGACGTGCGGACGTTCGACGTCGGTGGCGAGCGGTTCGACGCCGCCGTCCACGGGGCCACCGCGGCCAGCGCTGCGCTCAATGATGCCGCACCGCTCGAGATGCTCGACACGATCGACGACGGCACCCGCCACGTGCTCGACGTGCTCGCGCCGTCGGGTTCCCTCCCGGTGCTCTACGTCAGCTCGGGCGCGGTCTACGGCCGCCAGCCGCCCGACCTGAGCCACCTCACCGAGGATCATCTGGGCGGTCCCGATCCGCTGGAACCGGCGTCGGCGTACCACGAGGGCAAGCGGGCGGCCGAGCTGCGTTGCGCCATCGCCACCGCCGCCGGTGGACCAGCGTGTCGGGTGGCCCGCCTGTTCGCTTTCGTCGGGCCCTACCTGCCGATCGACCGCCACCTCGCCATCGGCAACTTCGTCCGCGACGCGCTAGCAGGCGGCCCGATCGTCGTCGCCGGCGACGGCACGCCCGTGCGCTCGTACCAGTACGCGAGCGACATGGCCGCGTGGCTCTGGACGATCCTCGTGCGGGGCGAGGCGGGCCGGGCCTACAACGTGGGGAGCGAGACCGCGATCGACATCGGTGCTGCCGCGGCTGCTGTCGCTGCGGCCGCGGAACGGCCGGTGGATGTGGTGGTGCGCGGCGTACCCGATCCGGCGCGCGCGCCAGAGCGCTACGTGCCTTCGACCGAGCGGGCGCGCGGCGAGCTCGGTCTGCGCAACCAGGTCGGGCTCGACGAAGCCCTCCGCCGCACCTTCGCCTGGCACGTGGCGCGCCGGGCCTCGGCGATCGTGCCCGGGTAGCCTCGCCCTTCGTGCCCGGCACCCGGAACTCACGCTCAGCCTGGCCGACTCCGCGTACACGCCCTCGCGCGGTTTGTCACCAGCTCGCCATCGTGGTGAAGACGGCGTGATCGCCGCGACGCCCGCGGGTTCGAAGACACTGCTGCGAGCGTGCCCGATTTGCAACGGCGGCGGCGGCCGTGTGCTGCACACGCAGCACTTCGCCGTGCCGGACGAGCTGCGGGTGGCGGACGCCTTCGATGTCGTCGCCTGCAACGGCTGCGGGTTCGTCTTCGCCGACACCGAAACCGCCCAAGCCGCGCTCGACGAGGTGTACGAGGAGCACTCCAAGTACGCCGACACCAGCCTCTACGGCGACGAGGTCGCCGACGATGGACCCCTCGCCGCCAACGATGCGCCGTGGGACCTCGATCGGCTGCGAGGCACGGCTGCCCACCTGGCCGCTGCCGTCCCCGACCGAGGGGCGCGTGTGCTCGATGCCGGTTGCGCGACGGGAAGCCTCCTGGGGTTCCTTGCGGCGGAGGGCTTCACGGACCTCGTGGGCCTCGACCCCTCGCCGGTCGCCACCGCCGCCGCCCGCCGGCTGCCCGGGGTGCAGGCCATCACCGGCTCGTTCATCACGCCGCCCGAAGGGCTGGGGACCTTCGACGTGATCGCGCTGTCGCACGTGCTCGAGCACCTCGCCGACGTGCAGGCCGCGGTCGCTTCGCTGGCCGCGCTGTTGCGGCCGGGTGGCCTCGCCTACCTCGAGGTGCCCGATGCGGAGCACTACGCCGACCACCTCGTGGCGCCGTACCACGACATCAACACCGAGCACATCAACCACTTCTCGCTGGCCCTGCTCGACCGGCTCATGGCCGACCACGGTTTCGCCGCGGTCGAGCTAGGACGCAAGGTCGTGATGTGCTCGCCCCGCCACACCTACCCCGCGGCCTACGGCCTGTGGCGCATGGTCGAAGGCGCCGTCTCCTCGGCAGCCTTGGAGTACGACGCCGCCTTGGTGACGTCCTTCGAGCGCTACGTGGACGACTCGGCGCGCCTGCTCGCCGAGATCGACGCCGGTCTTGCCGCGGAGCTTGGGAGCGACGAACCGGTCGTCGTCTGGGGTGCCGGCCAGCTGGCGATGAAGCTGCTGCGCGACTCCGTCCTTGCCCACACACCGGTGGCAGCGATCGTG